>JBIOVR010000142.1:0-2753 GCA_044867875.1 Chitinophagaceae bacterium | reverse complement strand
AAATGTCCCATTTCATGAAAAACAACAACTGCTGTCAGGATCATCACCCATGTCCAGTTATGTCTGAAGAAAAAATAGCCGACAACAAGAAAAAGTGCAAGACTGCCCAGTGACTTCAGCCAAACATTCATTTTGTTTTTTGGCTCGTCTAACTCCGGTTTGGGAATTTCAGCAGGTATTTCACCAGGTATAGGAATTGATTGGTCCATGTGATTATTGAAAATAACGTTCTAATGTTTTCTTTAGTGCTTCAGGCATTGCAGTTCTTTTCATTCCATCCTTTTCCATAAAATATAAAATGATATTGGCAACACAAAGTAACTCCTCTTTTTCGTTGAACACTTCATGATGAAATTCTATTTTATGATGCAACGGAAGCTCTTTTAATGAAGTTTTGATCGTTAGTAAGTCATCATACAAAGCAGGACGTAGATATCTTGCATGCACATCTACCACCGGCATTATTACTCCCATTTTTTCCATATCAGCATAAGTAAACCCTAAATGGCGAATTGATTCTGCCCTTGCAACTTCAAAATAGGGGAAAAAATTGCTGTGGTACACGATTCCCATCTGGTCAGTCTCGGCATATCGTACTCTTATTTTTGTTTCGGAGGTAAACATATTAAAGGTTACTTTCTATTTTTTCACCACCAATCTCATAAGATGGTTCGTCCTTCCCAAAAAATGATGCGATGCTTTTTGAAGTGATCAATAAAAGGATACTTATTATAAAGCCGATCAGTGAATTCCAAAATCTTATTTTACTGGTTCGCAATTCAGCGGGTTCAAAATCCTCACCATATTGGGTGATGTTTATGAATTTACCGGCTATATATTGAATGATTTCTGGTATTGTTTGCAATAAGGAACTCAGACAAATTGCAATGATGATCACATGAAGCACGGCAGTCTTATTAAGTTTGAATTCCAGTAGCTCCTCATTTTCACGGCATATAAATTTTGCTAAGGGTTTAATATTCCTTGCCAATAGAAAAAAAGTGATCGTATAAAATGCAAAGAACAGAACGGTTGGTAAGATTGCCATCATAAGGTTCCCGGCAATTCCAGTACCAAAGCCAAACAGCAGACTGGTCATCAAAGTAAGGAGTGATGTGATCATCTTATATCCCATGATCAGCGCTGTAGCAATTATCCCTAATTCGACAAGTTGTAATTTTTTCATAAATCATTTACCCGATCCAGTAAACCTTGTAATGCGGTCGCATGGCAAAGTAGTTAAAAATGTTTACCATTTTTATTTTCGCCGATCCTTTTTGCCACAGGTAAATTGTGCTGATATACATCGTATGATCAGTTCTTTTAGAATAATTTGTTAAACATGTATCAACATTGCACTTATCCACCGATGTTTGGAATGATGTTTGGCACAGGTAAAAATAAATTGAATATTTGCAACGTTAAGTCACCATCGGTTTAAAGGACAATTAATATGAAGAATCGCAGCATCGCTTTAGTAGCCACTGTTATTTCCGTTTTTTCTCTCAACGCACAGCAAACCCTCATTTTTAAAGATCCGCAGGAAAAGTTTAAGGAAGCAAAGGAATACTATCAGAAAGAGCAGTATAGCATTGCGTATCCATTATTCAAGGAATTGCAGCAGGCGTCAAAAGAAACAAATTACATCAATGATGCATTGGTGACCCAGGAGATCAATTATTACACAACTGTTCTTGCATTAAAACAAAATGAAGGTCGTGCAGAAGAAGCGGCTACAGATTTTATTGAGCTGGAAAAAAATAATGCCCGTGTTCAGCAGATGAATTTCCATCTCGGTGAGTTCTATTACCGCAAACAAAATTTTCCAGATGCAGCGAAATATTATGAGGAGGCAGGTATTGCTAACTTAAGTAACCGTGAAATTTCCGACATGAAATTTCACCAGGGGTATTCTTATTTCACCATGCAAAAGTTTAACCAGGCAAAACCACTTTTCAATTCGATAAGACAGATCAAGGAGGATCCTAATTACATTGATGCAAACTATTATTATGGTTTCCTTGCTTTTCGTGATCGTAATTATAATGAAGCGCTGGAAAGTTTTAAAATAGTGGAGAATGAAAAAGCTTATGAAGCGGTTGTACCATATTATATAGCACAGATATATTATATCCAGGGAAAAAAGGATGAAGCGATCGCTTATGCTGAGAAAAAGATCAAAGGAGGCAATGCTCAATACTATGACCGGGAGATGAAACTCATGCTGGGGCATGGATATTTTGAAAGAAAAGAATTTGATAAGGGACTGCCATACCTTGAAGATTATGTTTCAAAAGCGGAAAAGGTCACAAGAGAGAACCTGTATGAATTATCATACAGTTATTATATGGCTGGGCAGTACCCCAAAGCAATTAATGGGTTCAAACAATTAAGTGGAAAAGATGATTCATTGAGCCAACATGCGATGTATTTACTTGGAGATTCTTATTTGAAAATTGGAGAGAAGGCTAATGCAAGAAATGCATTTTTATTTTGCGCCTCAAACAGCAGCAATAAAGCGCAAAAAGAAATTTCTAAATTCCAGTATGCAAAACTTTCTTACGAACTCGGCTACCAGGATGAAGCACTTAACAGCTTAAGTTCATTTTTGGCTGATTATCCCAACTCAAATTATAATACTGAAGCAAGGGACCTGATGGTAATGGTGCTTGCTAATACAAATAATTATAAAGATGCATTGGCGTTGATGGAAGGACTTAAAAACCCATCAGAAACTTCAAAGAAGACCTATC
>JBIOVR010000141.1:0-4728 GCA_044867875.1 Chitinophagaceae bacterium | reverse complement strand
TAAATCCTGCGGGGGGATATATTGGTAAGATCGATGAAGAACAATTAGCATGGCTGCAAACTGAACTTGCCTCCGTACCAAAAGAAAAATTCATTTGCATCGTATCACATATACCTATTCTTTCAATTTGTGCAGGCCTGTTTTTTGATAAAACAGAAGCAAATGGTGATCTGAAAATTCAGCGAAACCTGATGCATTCAGATTTTCTTTCATTGAAAAAAATATTCAATAACTACCCGAATATAAAAGTTTGCATCAGTGGTCATATTCATTTACAGGATGAATTAAATTATTTGGGAATAAGATATTACTGTAATGGCGCTGTCAGCGGGAATTGGTGGAAAGGAAGTTTTCAGGAATTTGCTCCTGCCTATGCAATGCTTGAATTTTATGCTGATGGAACATCGAAGAGATATATGCAGAATTACTAGTTCCGCCCCGGATTAATTATCTTGTCATCAAATCATTTCTATGAAGAATAACCCTGGAAAATACTTTTTTGTTTTATGCCTTTCCCTCGTAATTGCTACAACCGTTCTCTCACAAAGAAAAGCTTTACCAAAAGTTGAAATACTCAATACCGGTGTAAAAACAAGTATTCGCGGGTTATCAGTTGTAAATAATAATGTAGTATGGGTAAGTGGAAATAATGGAATGGTTGGGAAAAGTTCTAATGCAGGAAAGAACTGGAAATGGATGGTGGTAAAAGGATTTGAAAAAAGTGATTTTAGAGATATTGAAGCCTTTGATGCAAACGTTGCGATCATCATGGCCATTGCCGAGCCGGAAAATGCTCCAGCTTATATTTTAAAAACAACAGATGGCGGGAATACGTGGAAAATAGTTTATGAAAACAAGACCAAAGGAATGTTTTTAGACGCAATGGAATTTCGTGACCCTAAAAATGGTATGGTGATCGGCGACCCCATTGATGGAAGATTTTTTATGGCAAAAACAAAAGATGGAGGAAATACATGGAATGAGTTGACTGCTGAACAAAGATTTGTTGCTGACAGTGGTGAAGCTTTTTTTGCATCCAGTGGCACCAACTTGCGAATGCTGTATAATGGATCTGTAGTTATAGCAAGCGGTGGTAAAAACTCAAGATTGTTTTATAACAAAACGATCTTTAATGTACCAATGACAAAAGGCAAAGAGACCGCAGGCACAAATTCAGTAGCGGTATATGACAATTACAAAAACAGTTCGGCAAACAAAATAATTATAGTCGGTGGAGATTTCACGGCAGATTCATTGATAGATAAAAATTGTTTTTTCTCTAATAATGGAGGTAAAACATGGGAACGTCCAAAAACGCCACCGCATGGTTACAGAAGCTGCGTTGAGTTTTTAAATAAAGAAACAATCGTTACATGCGGGTTGAACGGCGTGGATTATTCGTTTGATGGTGGCAAAAATTTTTATTTGATCAGCAAAGAAGGATTTCATGTGTGCAGGTATGCAAGACTCGGCAATTCCGTTTACTTAGCAGGTGGCAATGGGAAGATCGGGAAACTTGTGTGGCCCGACTAAGATCATTTTAATTGATCCAATATTTCCTTTACAGATGCCCGCTTCTTATAATCAAAATCAAAATAGCGGTAAACAATAGTTCCTTCCTTCTTACTTATTATATATACAGCAGGAACAGGTAAGTAAACTTTTTCTTTTTGTCCATTGGCTGCTGCAAGATCGATATCAGCATTTTTATATCTTGAAACAGTTCTTTCATCCACTTCGAAAGTTACCGCATACGCTTTCATAATTTTCATATCCTTATCATAGATCAGCGGGTAACTTGCCTTTGTTTTTTCAATTGTTTTAGAAATGTATTCTGGTTTCTCGGGAGTAATTGCTATGAGTCTTGCCCCTTTCTCTTTTATCAATTGCAATGAATCTTCCAGTTTCTTTAATTGCTTATTACAATAAGGGCACCACTGACCACGGTAAAAAATTAAAACAACAGCACTGTCTTTTAAAACATCTTTTAACCTGATCTCTTTTCCATATTGATCAGTTGCTTTAAAGTCGGGAGCTTTTGAATTAATAAAAAGACCTTCTGGTTTTTCTTGTGCAAACAAAAATGAAAAAGCAAAAAGCAAAAAGGTTAGTAAAAATGATTTAGCCATATAAAATTTATAAACAAATTTAGAACCCATGTTATAACTATCATGATGAAAAAAATGTATTAACAGAAAATTTTTTATACAATTCCATTGTTTCAAATCAATTTTTTTAAAAAATTTAGATCGCCCCAAAAATTGCGTCTGTAAACGATATGGGGAAATACATGCTCAAAAAAATTTTGAAAAAATATTTAAGTAATTGTGTTAATAAAAAAATAATAAACAGTTGCTCGTATTATTACGTTTTGATTTACATGGACTTAATGAAAAAAAAAATTAGCAAAATTTTTGGTGATTCCCAACAATAAACTAACTTAGTCCACGCTTTGCACTTTCTTCTTGTCCAACATCCCCTTAATTACCACTAAATAGTCCCCCTTTTTTTGAAGGCTTTTTGATCCTTTACCCTCTCGAAAGAACATTTTTATTAATGTCCGCTTGAAAGGCTATCGCTTTGACTAGTGCCCAAATAAACTTAAAACAACACTAATTGTTTATGGAAAAAAACATGGATCAACCATTACGTAAATGGAATTTACAATGGTTTGTCAACCTTATCTGTACTACCTTAAGCGGTACCGTACTTTTTAAACCCGTACTGAGGCTAAGTAAACTAAAAAACTTTAGAAGATCATTTCTAAAGTTTTTCGTTTTGACTATTCTCACAGGAGCAACGGTTAACGTTGCCTTAAGCCAGGAGTCGTGTGATGGAAAATTCACGATCTCGGCTGTAAAGTCATACGATCCCATATTAAATAAAACAACTTACACCTATACAATAACCAGGATCGCGGCCGTCAACGCATTAAGCCATTGGGGATTTCCAATAGTTGTATGCGAAGGACAAGAGGCAACTGTTGAGCACATATTGATTGGATATGTTGCTGAAACAAGTGTGAACCAGGTTAACTGGTTTCCCGCTAATTCAACATATGGTATTGACCCAAGCACAAACCCCGAATGTACAAGTGGGCCAGTATTTAAATTCGATGTGGGTATGGGTAGTGAGACAACCCGTTATTTTAGACTTACAGTAAATGGTAACTGGACATTGATACCAGATATTGCTTATATTAAATATGGTAATACCTGTTGTGTTTTGGATGTTCCAGGTGGTGGTTGCCTTGATGAAGCATGTATTCCACCACTTTGTGGTATCACAGGCGATACTGGTGTTTGCCCATCTTCGTTACATGAATATTCCAGCCCTAATGAAAATGGAGTTTCATATGCATGGGCTATTATTGCAGGAACAGCCACGATCGAAGGTTCTACTACCGGTACAACGGTTCAAATAAGGGCTGGTGCAACTTGTGGGTCTTATACAGTAAGATTAACCGCAACGAAGGCAAATGATTGTCTTACGATATGTAATGAAACATTTACAATTTCTGATAATACAGCACCTGCATTTACCAGCAGCTTTGCAGATGTGAATCTTGCTTGTAACCCGGAGAATCCTAGTGGTTCACTTGGTTCGGCTTCTGCAACTGATGGTTGTGGTGCTGTAACTATAACTTCTTCCGATGGTAGTGTTCAAAGCGATGGTTGTGCCCGTTCAAGAACAAGAACATTCACTGCAAGAGATGCATGTAACAATACCGCTACTGCATCCCGTACTGTAAGATGGGTAGCTGATAATTCAGGTCCTGTATTTACCGGCAACTATAATGATGTAACTCTTGATTGTAATGTATCCGAGTGGATCGGTTCACTCGGTTCAGCTACTGCAACTGATGGTTGTGGTGGTGCTGTAACTATAACGTCATCTGATGGTGGTGTTCAGAGCAATGGTTGTAACCGTTCGATCACAAGAACATTCACTGCAAGAGATGGCTGTACCAATACTGCAACCATATCTCGTACGGTAAGGTGGAGAGCGGTCCTGAATATTACTTTATCTGTAGGTGGTCAGTCTATACCTCCTTCTCAAGAATTTAATCTTGGATGTAACGCACTTGATGCGCAAGTCGAGGCTCAGCTTGGTTCGGCTAATGCTGATAATGGCTGCTCTACAGCAACTGTCACTGCAGTTACTTCTGCTACCACTACTGGTAATAATCCCTGTGAACGTGTTCGGTCAAGAACATTTTCTGCAACCGATGATTGCGGGCATATTGTTACTGCTATCAGGTTAGTTAGATGGATCGTTAGTCAGGAAGGTGGTCCTCGAATAACTCCATTTAGTGCACCTACAGAGCTTGGATGCAACCCAACTACAGATCAGATCAATGGTGCATTGGGTACTATAACTGCTACCGATGTTTGCGCCAATGTTACAATAACTTCAAGCGATGGCACTATTGAAAGCGTTCAATGTAGCCGTTCACTAACAAGAACATGGACAGCAACCGGTGCTTGTGGAAATACAGCAACAGCATCCCGCACTGTAAACTGGACATCTGATAATACTCCTCCAGCATTTACTGGCACCTATGGTGATGTAAATCTTGGTTGTAATCCAGAGAATCCTAGTGGTTCACTTGGTTCGGCTTCTGCAACTGATGGTTGTGGTGCTGTAACTATTACATCATCCGATGGTGATGTTCAAAGTGATGGTTGTGCCCGTTGGAGAATAAGAACATTCACTGCAACTGACGCA
>JBIOVR010000140.1:0-17209 GCA_044867875.1 Chitinophagaceae bacterium | reverse complement strand
GTTAGTTGGGAAATTACTTTCTGCGATAATGGTATTTATGAGCGGCCAGCGATTGACCTGTAACTATAACACCGAGCACAGAACGAAACAACCTCAGAATACTAAAAGAAGGCTTGTAGTTGTGTTTATAGATCTTCGCCTCCTCATGCCCATGAACAATAACTCTGTTTTTCATACACGGATTTTTTTAATTAACGTTTGATTTCCAGATAAAGTATGTCCTAAAGTTAAAAAATTCTCTTATATCTTGCAAGTGTTATTGTTAAAATTCCATCTTATGAAGCCACTAACTGCCACTTTTAGTTTCATTTTATTTGTTTTCTCTCTTTCAGCACAGGTCATTCCGATCAAAAATGCTTTTCAAACTGACATCGCAAAAGTTCTTAGTGATTATCCAAATGGATTCAAAAACATCATTGGCGATGAGATAATGCAAAACCCTCAAAGTATAGAATTCGAATGCCTGGTTACTGTAAACGATGCTATCAAATGCCGGCTGATAAAGTATAGTTCAAACTTAAAAGATATCTACTCATGGGAAGCGGATATGATAAAAACCGATGATTTTGAAGCGGCCTCAAAAAAATTCAGAACACTTTATACTTCATTGCAACATCTTTCGGTGAATATTAATGGAAGCAACGCGGTTTTTAAAGGAGACTATATAAACCCATCAGAGACTATAAAATTTACCACTATAGTTTTAGACGCGGGGGATAAAACACCGGAATTAAAGAAATTGAAAATTGCACTGATCCTGGAAACCGATATGCTTGATTGGGTAATTAAGATCCAGGTTTACGAACAAGAAAGAGAGGATAAGGACAGGGGACCCTCAAAGGATAAATAGTTTTGAAATACGAAATTCCAAATTCCAAATTGCTGTTATGGGATTTGGAATTTACCTATTAACCTTCATTAACCTAATTTCAACTCTGCTTAACCGGGTATTCAACTTCCTAAGAATATTTTCGTACCCAATCCCGATAGTCTTCGGGAAAAACCAATCGACTCATGAAGAAAATTTTACTGATCGCCCTATCCGGATTTATTTGGCTTACCACCGCTGCACAAAAAAATGGTAATCTGAAGGGAGTTGTTTTTGATACAATTGCCAAACAAGCGGTGCCAGCCGCTACTATTACCGTCTTGCAAGCAAAAGATTCTTCGTTGGTAACATTTACCATGACAAATAGCCGCGGAGAATTTTCATTAGCCAATGTTCCTTATGGTGATTATCGCTTGCTGGTTACACATGTCAACTATCATAATGTAAATAAGTATTTTACTGTAAATGATGCAAACAAAAATATTGACCTGTCAAATATTGAAGTAAGCGATAAGAATAAAGTACTTGAAGAAGTTGTGATAATGGCGGAGGCGCCACCTGTGACATTAATTGGAGATACTGTTCAATACAACGCAGGTTCTTTTAAAACAAAACCAAATTCGGTAGTGGAAGATCTTTTGAAAAGAATGCCGGGAATACAAGTGGATAAAGATGGAAAAGTAAAAGCACAGGGACAAGAAGTGAAAAGAGTTTTAGTAGATGGGAAGGAATTTTTTGGGAACGATCCTAAAATAGCAACTAAAAATTTGCCGGCTGATGCTGTTGATAAAGTACAGGTATACGATAAACAAAGCGACATGTCGCAACTAACGGGTTTTGATGATGGGCAAAGTGAAAAGACGATCAATTTGAAACTAAAGAAAGATAAAAAGAAAGGAGTATTTGGAAAAGTTAATGGCGGCGGCGGTACAGAAGGACGCTACCAGGGCAAATTCAATGTGAACTCTTTCAAAGGTGCAAGACAAATGTCAGTGATAGGCATGGGAAACAATACGAATGCTGAAGGCTTTTCATTTATGGATATTTTGAGTTTTAGCGGAGGAATGAATCAATTAGGCGGGAATAGTGGCGGTGGCGGTATCAATATTAATATGTCTTCAAATGATGCTATGGCAAATGCAATGGGAGGCGGCAATAATAATTCGATCAATACTACGTGGGCAGGTGGGGCCAACTATAATAATATAATTGGAAAAAAAATGGAAGTACAAAGCAACTACTTCTACAACCATTATAACCCCGTTACTGATCAAAAGTTAAGTCGCCAGTATATTTTACCAGATTCCACCTATTTCTATGATCAAAACTCGAGAACAGATAATAATAGCAATTCACATCGTTTTAATCTTACATATGATTACCTCATAGATTCCATGAATTCTATAAAATTTACTCCTACGCTTACCATACAAGAATCAAATAACCACTCGATAAGTGGATACGAAACACTGTCAGAACAATTGATCAGGAGCAATAGAGGGGCCAGTGATAATTTTTCTGCCAGCGATGGATATAATTTTAATGGCACATTATTGTACAGGAAGAAATTCAGGAGAAGAGGAAGAACCTTTTCGGTTAGTGTCGGAAGTACTTTAAGCAACAGTGATGGAAATGGTGAATTGGAATCGGTGAACCAGTTTTATAACAGATCGGGCATTCCTGTAAAGAACGATTCTATTAATCAACACAGCGATTTTGAAACTGAAGTGCGAGGATATAACACAAGAGCTGTTTATACTGAGCCATTATTTAAAAGATCATTGCTTGAGTTCAGCGCTTCAAAAAATGAAAGCCGCTCCGTTTCCGATAAAATAACCTATGATTATGATCCTAATTCGGGTAAACATGATATCATGAACCAGTTACTCACGAATAATTATGAAAATATTTATGGAACAACAACTGCCGGTATCAGGATCCGTACGCAAAAGAAAAAATATAATTATTCATTTGGCTTGATCTGGCAAAACGCAGACCTGAAAGGGACCATCACATCAGGCATTAAAGATTCAGTGATCACAAAATCATTTTATAACCTGCTGCCTAATGCAAGGTTCCAGTACAATTTTACAAGATTCAAAAACCTCCAGTTGGATTACCGAGCTTCAACAAATCAGCCATCGGTAACCCAGTTGCAGCCAATACCCGATATCAGCAACCCGATAAATATAAAATTAGGTAACCCGAATTTGAAACAAGAGTTCACGCATCGTATAAATGCAAATTATACCGGCATGAACCCCTTCCGTAATAAAAGCTTTTTCTGGTTTAGCAGTTATTCATTTACTAATAATAAGATCGTGAACTATGATGTAATTGATTCTTTCGGAAGAAAATTAACTACACCGGTGAATGTGGATGGTGTTTACAATTTAAATAACGATATAAGTATTGGCTGGCCCTTACGTTTCATAAAAGCTACATTAAATTTTAATACAGGATTGGGGTATAGTAAATCGATCCAATTCATTAATACGATAAAAAATAATATTTATAATGCTAATATTAGACCGAGTGTTGAAATATCAAAAAGCTTTAAAGATAAATTTGACCTTACGCTTAACGGAGGTGTAACTTACAACAAAGCAAAATATTCTTTGGAATCATCACTTAATAATAATTATTTGACTCAAGATTACGGCATTGATGTTGGCTGGCAGCTGCCAAAGAATTTTTACCTGTCTACCGATTTTACTTATACTATCAGTAGTAAGCGTTCTGAAGGGTTTAATGCAAAAGTTCCCTTATGGAATGCATCATTCAGCAAACTATTCTTAAAATATAACCGTGGCGAATTGAAGATCAGTGCTCATGATCTGTTGAATGAGAACGAAGCAATAGTTCGTTATACTAATTCAAATTATATTGAGGATCAGAGTAACCGTGTGTTGAAACGCTTCTATTTACTCAGCTTTACATATAGCTTGCATAAGATGAGTGCTAATGCCAATGGCCCGGGTGGAAGAGGGAATGTGATAATCAGGAGATAATGCCTTGCAAATTTCTAGTCAAGCACCTCGTAGATCGTGAGTGGATGTGATTTATTTTTCAAATTCACTTCACCTACTTTATTGCAGTTGAAAGACTCTTTTACTTTTTCATAAGAAGATTCATTAATGACGATCTGGCCTTCCTTTGCTATGGTTTGTAAGCGCTGGGCAACATTTACAACATCGCCTATCACCGTATAATCGAGGCGCTTCAAAGTTGCGGAGCCGATATTACCGGAGATCATTTCTCCGCTATTAATACCAATGGAAACCTTTGGAGTAAAGAAAATATTACCCGATTCATTTGGCAACTCAGCTACTTTTTTTCTTACAGACAGGCAAGCATCCAAGGCCCTGTCTAAATGAAAATCGCCACGAAACACTGCCATTACTGCGTCGCCCATGAATTTATCAATGTAACCTCCCTGGGCAATTATTTCTTTCACCATTACATCGAAATATTTGTTCAGGAGTTTTACTACAGTGTCCGGTGATTCTTTTTCACTGATAGTAGTGAAGCTGCAAATATCAAGGAAGGCAACGGTAGCCTGTACCGTTTCATTTATCATCAATGATGATTCAAACTCACGGCCACCCATAAAGTTCAGCACGGTTTCGTCCACATACATTCTCAGTATGTTGTTTTCTTTAATGGCTTTCATAGTTTCCCGCATTTGTTGAACATGGCTTATGGTCTTTTCCATTGTCAACTCCAGGTCCTCAAAATTCACAGGCTTTGTTACAAAATCAAAAGCTCCGCGATTCATGGCGGTCCGGATATTTTCCATATCGCCATAGGCAGAAACAATAACAGCTTTTAAAAGAGTATTTTGTTCATTGATCTTTGTAAGGAGTGTAAGGCCATCCATTTCCGGCATGTTGATATCACTTAACACAACATCAACATCAGTGTTTAGCTCTAATTGCTCCAATGCATGCTTGCCATTAATAGCAAACACAAATTCATATTTATGTTCACGAATTTTTTGCCTGAACTTTTGCTTGATCAGGACCTCGAGATCCGTTTCATCATCTACCACTAATATTTTTGCCATTAGTGTATTGCTTTTAATTTTTCTTTTAACAGGCTAAACTCGAGTGGCTTTGTCAAAAAATCATCTGCGCCTAACTTCATAGCGGTATTATAATTTTCTGCATCGCCATAAGCCGTTATCATCATTACCATCGGTGGCGGCAGCTTGTGCTTTTCTTTGATATGCCTGAGCAATTCCAAACCACTCATGCCGGGCATATTGATGTCTGAAAGGATCAATACGGCCTCATGACTAAGATCACTCAGATACTTCAATGCATCCTCACCAGAATAGGCAAACGCAAACTCCATTTCCTTGTTGCGGATCTCTTTTCTGAACCTTTGTTCAAAGAGAACCTGTACATCTTTTTCGTCGTCAACTACTAAAATTTTCATTCGATGAATTTATGATTTATACTGGTAAAATAACGCTAAAGGTGGTAGATTCTCCTTCTTTTGTTTCCACTTTTAATTCTCCTCCGTGTCCTTTGGTTACAATATCATAACTCAATGATAAACCAAGCCCTGTTCCCTGGCCGGTTGGCTTAGTGGTAAAGAAAGGTTGAAATATTTTATCTAAGGCCCTTTGCGGAATTCCTGTTCCATTGTCTTTTACTTCAACTATAATTTTATTATCGATTTTTTTTGTACTTACAGTTACGGTGGGCTCATATCCAGTCGGGTGTAATTTCTTTTTTTCCATTACTGCATAAAATGCATTGGTAATTAAATTCAGTATTACACGACCAATGTCCTGCGAAATAATTTTTACCAAACCAATACTCTCATCATAATCAGTTTTAATGGCGGCATTAAATGATTTGTCTTTTGCCCGCAACCCATGATAAGCCAGTCTTAGATATTCATCAGCCAAAACATTTATATCCGTCGGCTCTTTTTTACCAGTGCTTGTCCGCGAATGTTGCAACATACTTTTTACAATCCCATCTGCCCGTTTACCATGAAGGTTGATCTTTTCCAAACTCATCTTTACTTCGTTGGCTATTGCTTTGGCTTCTTCTGCATTTCCTTTTTCCAGTTGTTCGCACATTTCATCGAGCAACTCATTACTTACTTCTGAAAAATTATTAACGAAGTTCAACGGGTTTTGAATTTCATGGGCAATTCCTGCAGTCAATTCACCAAGGCTTGCCATTTTTTCTGATTGAATAAGTTGTACTTGTGTAGTTTTTAATTCTTCAAGAGTTTGTGTAAGCGCCTTATTTGCATCTTCGATCACCAATGATTTTTTTTGAAGGTCTTCGATGCTTTCCTGCAGCATTATAGACAAAGTATTTCTATCTTTTTCGATCCGCTCAAGCTTGAACTGGATCATTGATTGATTCTTGTCTGCTTCTTTGATAGTTTTAAGAAGAGATTCCTTTTCGGCATCGCTTATGCCGGAAGATTTTTTTATAAAATCTGATATTGTTTGAAACTGAGGACTCATTTTTCCTTTAATGTAGCCAGTGAGCAAGTCATATTATGAAACTCGTGCTGACCCGAAACTACTCTTCCAATTTCGCCATAACAAAAGAAACCAGCAAGCGGCGCATTCCAAATGTTTTTTATACCATCTATTTCTTCACTTACGTAAGGCCCTAAAGCGAGTTGTCGCCCTGCACAGGAAAACAGGATAAGGGCATCGGGCTCGGGTTGATCTTTTTTATAATTTTTGAATTCATTTAAAGTTGCTTCAATTACTTCAAATCCGGGCAGCAAACATAACTTAACTTTTGAGCCCTCGGGTAAACTACCCGCAAAAATTATTGAGCGGTCTCCCGGGTTCGCCTGCATAGGCGTACGCATCACAGGGTGTTTGTCTTCTCTTCTTAATTGTAACTGGAAATTACTACTGATATAAAAATTCAAAGCATTATTTGTATCAATATCTTTTAGGCCCGCATACCGTGAAACAAAATCCAATGCTGGTTCGTTGTCGATAGTGTAAACAACATTGCCAACGCTTTTTGTAATTATCCTGTCAATGCCCATCGGTTTCCACTCACCAACTGCCATTCCGCTTAAACTGATCTTTTCTTCATCAAGGATCAATGCAAGCAACCCATAATCGCAAAGTTTATCATTGTTGAACACATAAGTTCTTTGCATTCTCAAAAAATCTGCAGCCAGCCCGCCAAAAATGGTAGTACCTTTTCCACAGGCCGATTCAATTCCTGCAATAATTTCATCACCATCAACAGCCAGCCCGCCCGATACAACAAGAAATGCAGGGTTTTTAAATTTCGTAAGTGCTGTTTTGCCGATCTGTTCCGCAATTTCTTTTATACTTCCTTCATCAGCACCTTTGATCGCTAACTGAAAGTATGCAGGATCAATATCAAGTAATAAGATCACAATAGTATGCGATTCAATTTCCCCGTCAGTAAAATTGTCGCCAGTAGAAGCGCCAAAAATTTGAATCCCTTTTTGTGATAATAATTCAGTAACTGCGTTTCTTTCATTATCATTTGCCATAAAAACAACTGCTAATGTTGGTTGAAATCCATCAGCCATATTTTTTCCCAAAGCCTCTTTTATTTCCTCTGCTGTTTTTCCTTTGATCGATTTTGCTTTCATGTTGGTGGTTTATTAACAGAGTTAAATTAATGATTTTAAAAATAATGTGAAGAGATTTGATTTTGAGATTAGAAGAATCACTTTTTATACACAAGCACAATATTTGCCGGAACAAAAAGTTTAGTGTAGGTAGCTCTTGCCAGGCCAGCTGTTTTAATCTTATAACTTAAAACATGTGTGTATGAAAACGACGACTTTTGGCAACCATCTTCACCCCGCCCTTGAGCAACTCCACAGAAATACTTGTTTATGGATCGGGCATTTGAATTCAGGCCCTGCTGATCATTTTGCGGGACAAACTTTTCAATGTCCTGAAGAAGGCTCTCTTAGCAAGATCCAGGTTTATTCGATCGCGGTTTCTCATCCAGGCAGATTGATACTCACTTTGCATGAATTTGATAAACAAAGAAAAAACTGGGGGCAAGTTCTTTCATCTGCTGAGATAGAAGTAGATGAAAATGATGCAGGAAACTGGATACAATTTCCGCTGCAAACCGTGCACTTGCATAAGGACCGCACATATGGTTTTAGACTTAAAAGCCCTGACACCCTGGTAGCAATTGGCGAAGCAGCATGGTCAAGCAAAGATCCATTTGCTTACGGTGAAGAATGGAACATAAATAATATTGAAAACAAGGATCATTACTATCGTTATTTCAGCCTTGCATTTAAAGTGGAGCTGAGAGCTTAACATGTATAAAATTGAAATAAAAAAGGCGACATGATAATGCCGCCTTTGAATAATTTATTTTGAAGGTCAGTTCCTGATATTAACTCTCATGCCCGGACCTCCACCATTCTGCATCATTTCCTGCATCAGCTTTTCTCTTTCCTTTGCAAACTCTTCAGTAGTTACTTTTTTGCCCTTTGATGGCTCTTTGATCTTTGCAATATCAACCTTTGGAGAAATTTCAATTGCTTTAAAACTATTTCTTCCATTATTCACATCGATCTCCAAAATAGTTCCCGGCAGCTGTCCCTGGTAGATATCAGGCCCAAATGAACCGGGGATTTCATTGGTAAACCATGCTACAATATTCATTGTATCCATCACTTTTTCTCTTTTTGCTTCACCATTATCCATTGTCATACGGAAACTCTCTTGCATACGTTGTGCAGTTGCTTTCATACAATTATGACCAAGGATCACCTTTGTTTCTCCTGCAACTTTCCAGCTTAGTTTTTTTATACTGTCTGCTATAATATAACTTTTACCACCCAACTCTCTTTGATCTACTTTTTTACTTTCAGTTATGTTGTGGAAAGCAATATCATCATTTCCCGGCATCCGAATTACCATTCTCATTCCGCCACCGCTATCACCAAAACTTGTTTCATCACTTTGGCCATCATCCTCAACACCCTGCCACAAACTTTTCCCTTCGGTAAAAAATAATTCAAACTTATCCTTTCTTTCTTTTGGGATCATATTTTGGAAAGCAGGATTATCATCATTGATCCTGATCTGCATCTGCATTGTTCGTTCATACACGATCTTACCTTCTTTTACCTGTGCAAGAGTAGGAATAGCTATAAGCATAGCTGAAGCAATCAATAACCGTTTCATAAATAAATTAATGTTTTGGCAAAACTAGTTCTGTCGTTAACGGATACAAGTTAAGTTACCTTGGTTTAACGTTAATAAAGGTTAACAGCTTTTTTGACCCCCGTTATCTATGGCTAAATTTGCTTTTCAATGAATAAGCCCGGAAACATACCTGGGAGAGATCCTAAGTTCAGTTTGCACAGCGAATGGCAGCTGTTATTAATGGCTATTCCTGTTCTCATTATTGCCGGCTTCCAGGTTTTCTGGCTTCGCGAAAATTATATAAAAGAAAAAAAGAATCTCGAATTCCGCAGCAGCGTTGTTTTTAAGGAGACGGTAAGAAAACTCCAGGCAAAAAAACTAAATCTTGATAAGGTTTTTAATGATTCAACAGGTAAGATAAGAGTTGAGGTAATGAATGGGGAGGGGATGTCCGAATTTCCCGGCCACCCGGAAGATGAGATCACCAATGCAATAAATGATGTAACGATACGGGTAAATGATTCATTAAGAAATGCAGGGATTGATCTTGAAAACCGACCGAATGTTATAATAAGAAACAGAGGATTACCCGGCGATTCAATAAGACATAAAAAAGGGAAAATGGTCATTTCAATGAATGAATCCTTTTCAAGGACGGGTGATTCAACGAAAGATTTTATGTATGAACGCAAAGGTCCTCCGGGAGAGATTTTTCGATTCTTATATAATGTTGATTCATTACAGGATTCATTGCGTGTAAAAGAAATTGATTCTGCTTGCCGTATCGCTTTTGCCAAGGAAGGTATGAATGTTCCGATCTCTATTTTAAAAGATACAAATGCGAATCGAAGAGATGAGCTGAGGCTGCCAAATAAAATTACGATCGGCTTTGCGCATCCTGTTACATATGAATTAAGTCTTGGTAAAAAATTTGGTTATTTGATCCAAAAACTTGCGTCGCCAATTTTATTTTCTTTATTCCTCGTTGGCGTTACGGTCATTTCATTTCTTTTACTTTACCGTAACCTGCAACGGCAACGAAAACTGACGCAAATAAAAAATGAATTCATCAGCAATATCACTCACGAATTAAAAACACCTATTGCTACGGTAGGTGTGGCGATAGAAGCGCTAAGAAATTTTAATGCGATCAACGATCCGGAGAGAACCAAAGAATATTTAGATATTTCCCAGAATGAATTGCAGCGTCTTTCATTGCTTGTAGATAAAGTGCTTAAGCTTTCCATGTTTGAAAAGAAAGAAATTGAACTGAAATATGAATTGCTTGATCTGAAAGGGGTAGTGGATGAAGTTGTTTCTTCAATGCGGCTGCAGATCGAAAAACATCATGCGATCGTTGCTATAAATACGGAAGGCGATACACATTTACAGGGGGACCGGCTTCATCTACTCAGTGTTGTTTTTAATTTACTTGACAATGCATTAAAATATGGCAGCGGCAACATTGCTATAAAATTTGATCTGAAGGAAAAGGGAAACGAGGTTGAGTTATCTGTTGCAGATAATGGCATTGGCATTTTACAGGAGTATAAAGACAAGGTGTTTGAAAAGTTTTTCCGTGTGCCATTGGGGAATACACATAATACAAAAGGTTATGGCTTGGGATTAAGCTACGTGGCACATGTTGTTCAAAAACACAAAGGAAAAATAGAGGTGGAAAGTCAACCCGGGCTTGGTTCTAAATTTATTATTACTTTGCCTAAAGAAGTCTAATTATTCACAAAGAACATGAGCAAAACAAAAGTTTTATACGTAGAGGATGAATTATTTCTTGGCAAGATCGTTAAGGAAAGCCTTGAAAGCCGCGGCTTCGAAGTGATAATGGAAAGCGATGGTGCTAAAGCAACAGGGGTATTTAAAAAATCGGAACCTGATATCTGTGTATTGGATGTGATGCTTCCGAATAAAGATGGCTTTACTATCGCAGATGAAATAAGAGAACAGAACGAAGAAGTACCTATTATCTTTCTTACTGCAAAAACACAAACCGAAGATGTAGTAAAAGGGTTTTCACTTGGCGGCAATGATTATATCCGCAAGCCTTTTAGCATGGAAGAGCTGATCGTAAGAATTCAAAATGCTTTGCGAAACAAAACAGAGGCTCCTAAAAAAATCACTGGGGATAGTGTAACGATGGGTAAATACACTTTTCAATTGAACCGCCAGGTTCTAAACGACGGTAAAGAAGACCGCAAGCTTTCGTACCGGGAAAGCGAACTTTTGAAAGTATTATATGAGAATCGTGACAAGATCATTGATCGAAAAGATATTCTTAATCTTCTTTGGGGTAATGATAATTTCTTCAACAGCCGTAATCTTGACGTGTACATTACCAAACTCCGCGGCTATTTAAAAGAAGATCCTTCTTTGGAGATCATTACCATTAAAGGGATCGGCTACAGGTTTGTAGTAACCTGATCTGCCTTGCCAGGCATTTTAAATCTGTTCTCAATAATGTATCTTTCCTGAAACATTAAAAACGAAATTTTTCCCAGGCAATTGGTGAGAAAAGAATTTCGTTTAGAATAATCTGTAATTTAAATCATGAGAAAAATATTTGTCTTTTTATTTATCCCAGTCACCTTATTCTCTCAAACTTTTTCTAAGGAAGAAATTTCCCGTTGTGAAAAACAAGCGAAGAATGTCACTATCATAAGGGATAACTGGGGTATACCGCATATTTATGGAAAAACAGATGCCGATGCAGTGTTTGGTTTGATGTATGCACAATGCGAAGACGATTTTAAAAGAGTGGAGATGAATTATATTGAAAAGCTTGGAAGAATGGCGGAAGTAAAAGGCGAATCATCTGTTTACGATGACTTGCTGATCAGGATGATAATTGATTCTGCTGATGCTATAAAAGATTATAACAATTCGCCAGCATGGTTAAAGAAACTGTGTAACGCTTTTGCGGACGGCATTAATTATTATTTATACAGAAACACGGATACTAAACCTTCTTTATTAAATCGTTTCAAACCCTGGTACCCTTTACTATGGACAGACGGAAGTATAGGTGCTATAAGTACTGCTGATATTTCTGTAAATGAATTAAAAAATTTTTATTCAGGTGAGCCATCTGTTTCATTTGTTAAAGAACCTGAAGAAGAAATATTAACTGGTTCAAATGGTTTTGCTTTTTCACCAAAGATCACGGAATCAGGAAATGCGATCCTTTATATCAATCCGCATGTTACTTTTTATTTCCGGCCAGAAGTACATATGATAAGTGAAGAAGGATTAAACGCATATGGCGCAGTAACATGGGGACAATTTTTCGTTTACCAGGGCTTTAATGAACATTGTGGCTGGATGCACACTTCAAGTGCCGTTGATGCTGCCGATACTTATATTGAGAAAATTTCAAAAAAAGATAATAAGTGGGTGTATGAATATGATGGCAAGTCAAAACCGGTTATTCAAAAAAGAATTTCAATAAAAACAAAAAAAGAAACCGGTATTGAAACAACTAATATCAATGCATTATTTACACAGCATGGTCCCATCATGGCAAAAAGAAATGGACAATGGTTGAGCGTAAGAGCGGATAACCGGATCATGAATGGATTGGTACAATGCTGGCAGAGAATTAAGGCAAAAAACTTTGAAGATTTTAAAAAGACACTTGACCTCAAAGGAAATATTTCAAATAATACTGTTTATGCAGATGCTGAAGGAAACATTGCTTATTGGCATGGCAATCTTATTCCCAAAAGAGTTACCAAATATGATTGGAGTAAAGCTGTTGATGGAAGTATTTCTGCAACAGAGTGGAAAGGTTATCACAGCATTGGTGAAACCGTATTTAGTGTAAATCCCCCAAACGGCTGGTTACAAAATTGTAATTCCACACCATTTACAGTTGCAGGGAACAATAGCCCTAAAAAAGAAAGTTATCCAGCTTATATGGCGCCCGATGGAGAAAATTTTCGTGGCATTAATGCAGTAAGAGTATTAAGTGAAGAAAATAAATACACGATCGATAAAGTGATCAGGGCGGGATATGATAAAAGACTTTCAGCATTTGAAATTTTAATTCCTCCATTGATCGGTTCATTTGAAAAAAAAGTGCAAGAAAAAGATACACTGTACAGTAGGCTTTATGAAGCAATATCAGTTTTGAAAAAATGGGATTTTCGTTGCGGGGAGAATTCAATTGCCACAACATTGGCAGTTGAATGGGGACAAAAGATTTTACCTGCAATTTTCAGAACAAAAATTGTTGATGATGAAGAAGCAGACCAGGTTGATAAAGCAAAATATTTTGCAGCAAATGCAAAGCCTGAAGAATTACTGCAGCCATTAGTAGCCACCATAAATGATCTGAAAAATAAATATGGCCGGTGGCAAATAGAATGGGGCGAGATCAACCGTTTTCAAAGAATATCATCTGATATAGATAATAAGTTTGATGATAGTAAAGCAAGCATTCCCGTTGGATTTGTTTCTTCTACATGGGGAATGCTTCCTTCTTATACCAGTCGCAGTTTTCCCGGCACCAAAAAAAGATATGGAGTAAATGGTAATAGCTTTATATGTGCTGTCGAATTCGGCAAAAGAATAAAGGCAAGATCATTATTGGCCGGCGGGGAAAGCGGAAATGAGAGCTCAAAACATTTTTTTGACCAGGGATCGATGTACAGCCAGGGTCAGTTCAAAGATGTTTTATTTTATAAGGAAGATGTGATGCAACATGTAGAAAAAAAGTATCATCCGGGAGAATAACAAAAGACAAAGTAAAAAAGAGCTGCAAAATGCAGCTCTTTTATTTGTACTAAACTCAACTGAATTTATTGCTTGCTTCGGTTACAGTAGGTTTTTGACCAAAGAGATTACCAAAACTCCCCATGTTTTTATCTAAAAAGTCTCCTCCTCTTTTTTTGAGTTCTGCTTTTTGTTCGGGAGTCATTTTAGTATAACGATAAACACCATAAGCTGCAGCGGCTAATACTAAGCCTAATAATTTTTTTTGCATAAGTTTTTATTTTAAGGATTAAGATTCAGAATATTAAACCTAAAATATCGTGCCGTAATTTGGCTGTGATATCAAGTTAGAAATCGATGAGGTTTTTGCAAATGTATTTCGCGTAAAATTCTTATTTAAATTTATTGTTTAAACCTACTATTATGCCCCATATTCTTATTGTTGGAGCCAACGGCGTATTAGGAAGCGCCACCACGAAATTTTTTCTTCGTAAAGGATTTCAGGTCTCTGCCTTAATAAGAAACCGCGAAAAAGCGATTGAATTAGAAAAGGACGGAGCCACATTATTGCAGGCTGATATAACAGATCCGGATTCATTAAAGAATATATTCAAAGAAGTTGATTTTGTACTTACAGCCGCACACGGGATGTTGGGTAAGGGAAAAAACAAATCCCAAAACGTAGATCATGAAGGTCACAAACTCCTTATCAATGAAGCAAAAAAAAGTGGAGTTAAGCATTTTATTTATACATCAATTAATTCTGCCTCTCCCGATCACCCTATTGATTTTTTTCGAACAAAATATCTAATTGAAGATCATTTGAAAAGCAGTGGATTAAATTATACAATTCTTCGTCTGCCTGCTTTTATGGAATGGCATGTTTATAATTTGCTTGCAAAAAATATTGTTGAAAAAGAGAGAGCAACAATATTTGGAAGCGGTACCAATCCAATTAATTTTATTGCGGTAAAAGATGTTGTTGAGGCGATTGATAAAATTGCATTAAATGAAAATTATTATAATAAAATTATTTTTCTCGCCGGTCCACAAAACATTTCGAGAAATGAAATTGCAAAACTATATGGCAATGCTTTGAATATTAAACCTAAGGTCAGGCATGTGCCTATCCAGTTATTAAAGATACTATCAATCTTGTTTCAGCCGATGCACCCTGGAATTGCGAGGATTATGAAACTAACTATTCATACAGAAAATTCAGATGAAACCATGGATGTAAAAGAAAGTATTGAAAAATTTGGACTGCAACCTACCACGATAAATGATTTTATTCTTTCATCAATAGAAAAACACAGCAGGTCATAGATTGTTTATTCTATGATCCGCAGTTTTGCATAATTCAACATTATCTTTTTCTCTCCATTGGCATCAAACTTAATTGTTGCAATAGGGTTATGCGCCGCTCCTTCTTTTTTTATCACTTCACCAAACCCAAATTTCTGATGTTCTACTTTTTGTCCTACTTGTAAATTAGACACATCACTTGCTTTAAAATCTGCCGAAGGAACATGCTCAATAACTTTCTGAATGTTGACTTTCGGTGCCAAATAAGAAGGAGTTTCTTTTTTTGTTGGCGATTGGTTGCCAGATGTCCAATCCTTGCCGCTTCCTCCCCATCCTTTCATTCTTTCAAATGCGGTTCCGTTGCCATAACCCTGGTTTTTTGCGCCACCGCCTGCAAAACTTCTGTCAATAAAATTTTCAGGAAGTTCATCTATAAAACGACTTGGATCATTTTGAACTAAGGAGCCAAAACGATAACGTGTATTCGCATACGTGATAAACAATCTTTTTTTAGCTCTTGTTATTGCTACGTAAAACAATCTGCGCTCTTCTTCCAATTCTTCTCTTGTATTTATGCTTAGTGCATTTGGGAAAAGCATTTCTTCAAGGCCTGCAACAAATACAACAGAGAATTCAAGTCCCTTGGCTGCATGTATCGTCATTAGTTTTACAGTATCTGCATTGGGATCTTTGTCATCCGCATCGGTTAATAAAGTGATCTGTTGCAAATAACTTCCAAGGCTTTTATCCACCACCTCTCCTTCCTCGTTATCCGGACTTTCGATCCATTCTTTTATTGAGTTTAATAATTCTTGTATGTTCTCATATCGTGCTACCCCTTCCGTACTTTTATCATTAAAAAGCTCCTTTACAAAATTTGTTTGCTTGCCTACATGAAAAGCCACATCATAGGCATTGTGTTTTTGCAACATGCTTTGAAAACTTTTTATCATTACTACAAAACCATCAATAGCTTCTAATGTGCCGGCTTTGAATCCAAAAGCCTTTGCCTGTTCCAACACTTGCCACATGCTGATATTATTTTCATTGGCAAATAGAACAGCCTTGTCTATTGTTGTTTTACCAATACCTCTTGCAGGATAATTGATGATACGCTTCAGTGCTTCTTCATCTCTTGGATTAATAGTAATTCTTAAATAAGCGATATAATCTTTGATCTCTTTGCGCTGATAAAAACTAATGCCGCCATAAATAGTATAAGGAATACCCATGCGACGCAGGGATTCTTCAAAAGCCCTGCTCTGTGCGTTGGTGCGGTAAAGAATTGCAAAATCCCTGTTGTAAAAATGATTACGAAGCTTTTGTTCCTGTATAGTGTCAGCAGTAAATTTTCCTTCTTCATTATCGGTCATTGTTCTTACTATACGGATCTTCTCTCCTTCTGCATTTTCCGTCCAAAGATCTTTTGGTATCTGGGTTTTATTTTTTTTAATAACCTCGTTCGCAGCATTTAAAATGCTTTGTGTGCTCCGATAATTCTGTTCCAGCTTTATCACTTTTACTTCTTCATAATCTTTTTGAAACTGTAAAATATTTTGGATCGTGGCGCCACGAAAACTATAAATACTTTGCGCATCATCACCCACTACACACACATTTTCATGCATAGCGCCGAGTAATTTTATTATTTCATACTGTGCAGGGTTTGTATCCTGGTACTCATCAATTAAAATATACCTGAACTTATGCTGGTATTTACTCAGACTTTCAGGGAATGTTTTTAATAACTCATAAAACTTTAATAGCAGGTCATCAAAATCCATTGCGCCATTCTTAAAACAACGTTTTACATACGCATCATAGATCTGACTTATTGCTGGACGATTGCTGCGCATATCTTCCTGCTGAATATAATAGTCATTGGCGTATTCTGAAGGTCCTACCAATGCATTTTTAGCGGAAGAGATGCGGTTATAAACTGTCGAAGGCTTATAATGTTTATCATCAAGATTTAATTCATTGATCACGGTTTTCACTACACTCTTTGCATCATCCGTATCATAAATTGTAAAGTTGTTTGGGTAGCCCATTTTAGGCGCCTCGGTACGAAGAATTCTTGCAAACACAGAATGGAATGTTCCGATATATAAATTTCTTGCTTCGTTGTTGCCAAGAATATGCTCCACTCTTTCCTTCATCTCCTTTGCAGCCTTATTTGTAAAAGTGAGAGCAAG
>JBIOVR010000139.1:0-10370 GCA_044867875.1 Chitinophagaceae bacterium | reverse complement strand
TGGTACCAATATAGCTCGGTACATCATTACCTTATCTTTAGAAAAAAATCATAAATAAAAAGTGCAAGAGTTCTCAGTAAGTTTGCTTAATGAAAACGCATCGTTTTGTACGTGAAGGCGTGGGATGGTATATTGATCTTCCCGACTATCTTGCTCAAGGTGGAGATAAAGGCGATCTTCAAATGGTGTCCGGTGCCGATACAATGCTTGACATAATTGCAGAAAAAGATGATGAAGTAACTCTTCAAATAGATACTCAATCATTTGATAATTCTGATGAGTTGTTGCTTACGGAATTATGTGATCCGATTCTTGGAGGAGGTTATTACCATATGAAAAAATTTGAGCAAAAAATTGTCAATAAGGATTTGTGGTTATGTGATGTGACCCGGTTCGTATTTGGAGACATTCCTGAAAAAATCTATATAAAAAGAACTCGTAGTTAAATGCTCAATAGACATTACCGAACGCACAAGAGTGCGACGCAACGGAAGCATCATAGTAGCAATACAGCTTAGTAAATCATCTTCATCAACCTTACTACCAGATCAATAGAACATTGCTGCATAACTCCTCGCAAATGATTGCCATGCGGCACTATCCCTCACTTGCCATAATAAAGCTCCAATTAATAGGACAATAAACACGACCAGGAATGGTTTGTAGTTTTTCTTTCTATAAATATCATTACCCAGTAAGAAACCAACTATGGCAAGGGCGATCAGATCAGTTATTGTAAGTGCATTTCCAAACGAAACATCAAAACTGTTTATGAGTCCACGGCCTATTCCTGGCCCAATGGCCAATATACCGGTAGCGATCATATACCGCATATGCGAAGAAGAATCCTTCCGGTATATCATGGCAAGTGCCCAGAATATTGCAAAAGATATAAACCCTCTTATATCCAGCACCATTGGGACTAATAGATCATGCTCAGGAAATTTACCGACTGCTCGCAAATAGGCTCCTCTGCCAATCAGGAACAGGAATATTATAATGAGTGGTCCGAGTACCCAGGATACTTTACCGATGGTTCTGTGAAGTTGTGTCCTTCCTGTTTTGATAAGCAGGGGTTGAACGATCAGCAAAACCAACCACATCATCAACAATGCTCCGTGAATGTGGATGGTAGTTGTCTTGTCTACGAAATTCGGGAACTCACTGGTGTAATGTTTATAAAATCCCCATTGTATGCCGATCATGATAAGAATGATGAAGATGGCAGAGTTGCGGTAAACTTTCAGCATGGCTTGTTAGTTTTGGTGGTTTGCTGAAGATAATTAAAATAAACAATTGCGACATCGTGATCTAAATTCAAACCAAATATGATGCTCATGCATATTAGCTTATGCCATTTCCTGATTTGGATGGATTGATGCAATAAGGTAGTTTTAAGATGCGACAATATAGGAGTTGGCAGTGTTTGTCATTCATCTTCTGTTTAAAAATTTAAAAATGAAATATCTTATTGCTATCTCTTTACTCTGCTCTTTGCTGACTGCTTGTAATCAAAATGCGAAGAAGCCAATAGTTGCAGCCTCTGATAATTCGAATATCGATGCCTTGAAAGCTTCACCCGAAAATTTCAAACTGTTATTGGAAAATGATCATGTAAGAGTATTAGAATACACGTTAAAGCCCGGAACAAAAGATCAAACTCATACACATCCTCCCAAGTCATCCTATGTTGTCAGTGGAGGCAAATTAAAAGTCAATCTTGAGAATGGAGACACTTTAATTTTTGACGAAAAAGCCGGTGACGCATCATGGATGGATCATGTAGGTAAACATTACGTGGAAAATATCGGCACTACAGAAATAAAAATCATTCTTACAGAAGTGAAATCGGTAACAAATAAATAAACGACCACTAACAATTTTTATCCACTGGCAACTTGTAAACATCACACGATGAAAAGTGCAAGAGTTCTTCCTCCTAAGTTTTTGGCAGCGATGATCGCTGTGTTGCCACTTCCCGGATCACCCTTATACGATGGCAATAACCAAAGAGTAATAGACCAGGCGTTGGCAGATCTTGATATCTATAAAAAAGCTGGTGTGGACAGTATTATTTTCGAGAACGATGGTGACCTGCCATATATACAACCACCATTGGATAAAAAAGCGATCGCTTTAA
Organism: Chitinophagaceae bacterium; assembly: GCA_044867875.1. GTDB lineage: Bacteria > Bacteroidota > Bacteroidia > Chitinophagales > Chitinophagaceae > VBAS01. The sequence goes on along the minus strand of JBIOVR010000139.1, from coordinate 8,230 downwards.
TGGCCAAGATCTGCAGGAAAGCAAGGAAAAGATTTAATGGTCCGATAGGAGTTCAAATGCTGGAAGCTGCAAACATTGAATCTTTAGAAATTGCCGCTGAAGCAGGGCTTGATTATATAAGAGTGGAGGCTTTTGTTTTTGCTCACGTGGGTGGGAGTGGTGTCATCAACGGTTCGGCCGGAAAGATATTACGAAGAAGAAAAGAACTAAATGCAGAACATATAAAAGTGTTTGCTGATGTAAAGAAAAAACATGGCTCTCATTCATTGACGATAGACCTGGACATAAAAGATGAAATTATGCAGGCAGAATTTTTCTTAGCGGATGGAGTTATTGTTACCAGCCAGTTCACCGGCTTGCATCCTGATAAGATTGACCTGGTAAAAGCAAAAGAGACAACAAGATTGCCTGTATTGATCGGGTCAGGTATGAATCTTAATAACATTGCAGATTATCTTCCTTTAGCCGATGGGTTTATTGTTGGATCTTATTTTAGAAAAGATGGAAAGTTTCTTGAAAAATTAGAACCGGAAAGACTGAATAGGTTTATGGAGCTATTTGTTTCGGTTAGAAAAAATATTTTACACTAGAGAGTAGAACAAAAAATAAGAAAGCCCTCCGGTGGAAACCAGGGGGCTTTTTCTAATCAAAAACCATTAACCATTAAACCTTATCTTATGATAATCACGGCGAATATAGAAGATAATGATTCAAAAAAATATGATGTTGAAATTATTGACATTGGTTAAGTTGAAAGTAAACACAGGCTCTTGAGAAATTGAGTGAGGTCAATCAGTATATGATCATCTCGTCTGGGCTTCATGATATTGTGACAATTTTAATTCACAAATATCTCCGTATAATAGATAACTCCACGTTTACTTTTTGCTGTACCGATACCGATGTATTTATAATTCCCCAGCATGTTTTTGCGATGCCCACTGGATTTTTTCCATATTGTAAAAACCTCTTTTGCATCCCGGGCTCCGTAAGCAACATTTTCAGCTACCATCCAGGTACCGTAGATTTTATTCACTTTTGCTGCACGCTGATCATAGCCAGAATGTCCAAGGCTGAGCTTACCGCTTGCCATGTTTTCACTATGCTTTCGGGCCAATGAATTCAGATCATCTTTCATTATAAGTTCTTTCAATCCCTTCGATCTTCGGTATTCATTGGTATACTTGAGTACATCATTTGCTAACTGATTGGCTGGAGAGACAGCGGCACTAAAAACAAATAAGGCGCTGATCAAAAAAATAACCCGGGATATAAAGTGGTTTAACATGGGCTTAGAATTGGTCATTAGTCTTCAAGTTTTATACCAAGACTTCTGAAAAAACACAAAATAAGACCGGATGTTTTCTTTGTTATTTACATTCCCAAAGTCGTAACCTGTCCCCCGGTGTTTCAAAAAATAACCCTTTGAACTAATTCGCTTGTTTATTTATCATCCATTTTATTCCGAACTTATCGACAAACATTCCGAAGTAATCACCCCAGGGTGCTTTGGCCATTGGCACAATAACTTTTCCACCGGCTGAAAGATTGTTAAATAATTTATCAGCCAGTTTCTCACTATCAGGATGAAGAGAAAGAGAAAAATTATTTCCTGCAACAAATGGTCCGCCCATAGAATCAAGATGATCATTACCCATTAATCTAACTCCGTATGGTGCATCCAGTGCTATATGCATGACTTTCTTTTTATCTGCATCTGACATTTGCCCGCCATGTGGTGAATCGCCAAAGCGCTGAATGTTGGTGATCTTTCCCTCGAGTGCTGAAGCATAAAAATTAAATGCTTGTTCTGTGTTTCCATCAAAAGTAACATAGGCTGCTATCATGATCGTGGTTTTTAAATTGTGAATAGCAAAAGTAAGAGTTAATAAAAAACAATTTCTTTTGCGTGTGATTTCTTACAATTAACTAAAATTTGAAGGCTATCTTTTTTTAATTCATCAGGTGGTGATTATTTTCAGCGAACCAACACAGAAAATTTGAATCAACAAACAACCAGGCCGGGAAATTTCTGGATACTCTTACCAGTCATTGGATGTGCACTCTTCGTTATTCTTTATGTAGTTGCAGCATTCTTATATCCCGGCGGTTCAGGAATTGATAAAACTTCGGTCGGATATAACTGGACGGAGAATTATTGGTGTAACCTGCTAAACACTAAAGCAATTAATGGGCAGATCAATACTGCAAAGCCTGTTGCTATGACCGCTATGGTTATCCTTTGTATTTCGCTTTCATTTTTTTGGATATCTTTCCCAATAGTAGTTCAATTAAAAAAATATCACCGGATCGTTATTCAAGTTGGAGGAACAGCTTCTATGATCGCTGCTTTTTTACTGCTCACCAACATCGATCATGATCTTGCCGTTAATTTTTCTTCATCGTTAGGCTTTGTTGCAGTGCTTGGAGTGTTGGTAGCTCTTTACCAACTTAAATGGAGCAAGCTTTTTGCTTTTGGTCTCTTTAACCTGGTGCTCATTGCACTGAATAATTATCTTTATTATATAATAAGCGATCTGACCTACCTGCCAATTGTTCAGAAACTTACTTTTTTGTCTTTTCTATTTTGGATATGTTTTATTGATATGAAAATGTATTTAATAATAAAAACCCAATTGAATCTTCCAGAATGAAAAGATGAATGTGTCGTATATTTAAATGAAAGCTTTTAATAGTTCACCTCAACCCAAAACCAACATATGAAAAGAATCGCAACATTTTTGATCGTCCTGGCTACCGTAAGCTGCAATCAAACTAAAGTTGATAAAAAAGCTGAAGGAGATAAGGTCATGCAACTCAGTAAAGAGTGGTCACAAACGATTGCCACAAAAGATGTAGATAAAATAGTTAACTACTGGGCGGATGATGCTTTTGTAATGCAGGAAGGACAACCTCCATTAAAAGGTAAACAAGCCATACGTCAAATGGTAGAAGAAAGTTTTAAAATACCCGGCTTCAGTATTAGTTGGCAACCACAAAGTGTTGAAGTTTCAGATAATGGTGATATGGCTTATATGATAGAGAATGCACAAGTTTCATTTACCGATTCAACGGGTAAAGCTGTTACGATAAATAATAAGGCTGTAAGTATATGGCGTAAACAGGCCGACGGCTCATGGAAGAATGCAGTTGATATTTCAACTGCCGATCCATCACAAAACAAATAAACCTTTTGCACTTGCTAAGAAAATTAAACATGCTAAAAAAAGTATTATCAACAATCACTGTTGCTATTTTATTCGGATCACCGGATCTATTTGCACAAACGATCGGTTTTGATAAAAGCAATCTTGAAGCAAACCATGTTTACATGTCGATCGAGAAAATGAATGACAAACAGGTTGTAAAAGTTGTAAAAGATTCAACACAAACAGGCTCAGACCTGCCAACATTTGTGAAAGTAAAAGGCATAGACTTTAAAGACGGAACCATCGAAATAAAAGTATTAAGCCGGTTACTGAAAAACGCACCGGCTTACGCCAGGGGTTTTATTGGAGTTGCCTTCCACATTGACCCCTTGAATTCAAAATTTGAAGGAATTTATCTGCGGCCAACCAATGGCAGGGCTGAAGATCAATTGAGGCGTAACCATTCCATTCAATATTTTTCTTATCCAGACTATGGTTTTGACAGGTTAAGAAAAGAGGCCGAAGGTGTTTACGAGTCCTATGCTGACATGGGTCTGAATGAATGGATAACTATGCGAATTGAAGTGAAAGGCAAACAAGCCAAATTATTTTTAAACGATACTAAACAACCTTCTTTGATCGTGAATGACCTAAAACTTGGGGACAATGTTTCAGGAGGTATAGGGTTGTGGGTTGATGGCGGAACAGAAGGATTTTTTAAAGATCTAAAGATCGCCAGGAAATGAGGATTTTTTCCTTATAACTTGTGTCTCGATTTTTTTAAATAACTTAAACATTCAAATCTCCTTGTATGAAAAAGATAAACTCAATTGTAATTGGTTTTTTATTTCTGCTTTTAGCAGTTAACACAAATGCACAAAATAAAACAGGTGCAGATTTTTTTGCAGGCAAATGGAAAGTGTTGGTGACCGGCACACCTTACGGAGACCTGAAAAGAATTTATGTGTTGGAGAAAAACGGCAATACACTTACAGGAGTGGTGCAGGATTCTACCGGTAAAGAAATAACCAAATGTTCTAACGTAGAAGTCAAAGACAACGAAGTAACGCTTTACTACCAGGCAATGGGAAATGATGTTAGCATAACACTAATTAAAAAAGACGACGACCATGTAACAGGATCTGTGCTTGGACAGTTTGATGCAAAGGGTGAACGGATAAAATAAATTGTTTTGAACCACCCTTCGTCAGGGCAGGCAGGGCACAAAGGCACAAAGAAACACGAAGAACACTTCGTGATACACCGCAGCTTAAAAACCAATAAGAGTTAACTTACCTTTCATACAATCGTTTGAAGAATATTCTCCTTTTGAAGTAACTTTAAGAGTAAAGTGCAGGAGACTTGAAGAAGCTTGGTTTTATATTGATTACTATTTCCTTCGCCTTCTCATCGAAAGCGCAACAAACCAATTGTACTTTTCTACCACCACAATTCACTATTCATTTCGGCTCTGGTGATATACGTGACGTTAATGGCGATGATGTTTATAGTTACAGGCGGGTTTCCCACTACTGTCCTTCTGATGGATATTATTCATTTGCTTCTTATACCAGTGAATGCTTTCACGACGATTGGCATACGCTTTACCAGGATCATACTTCAGGAGATGCAAACGGAAACATGTTGCTGGTAAATGCTGGCAGGGCAGGAGCTGTGTTTCTGAAAATGCCTGTTCCCGGATTGAAAAGTAATACCATTTATGAACTCGGTCTATGGCTCATGAATCTTTGCAGGCCCACAAAAAAATGCGAATCGTTGTTATTGCCTGAATTGAATATTCGATTGGAAACAACGGAAGGAAAGGTCGTCGCAAATATCGTCACAGGTGAGTTGCCAAGAGTAGAAGATCCGAATTGGTCACAACATCGTGCACTTTTCACAACGCCTGCGGCAACATCAACATTGATGCTCGTTATGATGGATAAAAATCCAAGCGGCTGTGGAAATGATTTTGCATTAGATGATATCACCTTCCGTGAATGTGTGAAACAATTAACGCAGGTGAGTCCAAAAACAACTTCAACGACAAAACTCTCTAATACATCAAAGCAACCGGTTACTTCAAAACCGGCTCCAAAAAAAGCAACCACTTCACCACAAAAGAAAACCCAGGCAGCAGTAGTGGTCAAGCCGAAAACTGATACAATATCAAAAACAAATCCAGTTGTAAAGCAAGAACAGAAAATAATTACTTCAACTCCATTGGTGCTAAAGACGCGGGAAAATGCATTGGTTAGAAGAATTGAAACAGAAGCCAGTGAAATAAAAATTGAACTTTATGATAATGGTGACATCGACGGCGATACGATCAGTATATATCACAACAATGCATTAATAAGATCGCATATGCGTCTTTCTCACAGACCTATCTCTGTTACCATCGGCGTAAATCCCGATCAACCACATCATGAAATTGTAATGGTTGCCGAAAATTTAGGTTCTATCCCCCCGAACACTTCAGTTATGATCATCACTACGGCAAACAACCGATATGAAGTTCTTATCTCATCCAGTGAGCAAAAAAATGCAAAGGTTGTTTTTGATTTAAAGAAATGAAAGATCAAAAAAAGGGAAGATCCCAACTATAAAAAAACATGAAGATTTTATTGGATACTGAGTGGAACACTCACTTGAGTTTTATCCCAAAGGAAATTCATTTTTACTCCTGAAGAATCATTGGTGAAACTGATTGTGAATTGTTCCGTTTCCGTTGGGAATATTTCAACAGGGATCTCTATCGTAGCAACATCAAGGGAATGATCAGGTTCAAAATAACCAAATTTACCTAATTCGCTATTCAATGTAATGAGCCATGTATTATGATTAGGCACAGCATACATTCGATATTTACCAGCATTCACAGGCTTGTCCGCAAAGTTTATATTTTTGCTGAAACTAATTTCTGTAGCATCGTTGGCTCCTAACCTCCAATATTTCCCATTAGGAACTAATGCGCCGCTGGTACGCGATAATCCTGTTAAAGCTCGAAATCCATTGGTCCAAAATTTTCCTTTAGGAAGCCATGCCCTCTCTTTTGCTTCACCAAAAATTATCCTTCCTTTTTTATACGGTCTACTGTATGTTACCTCAATATCAAGATCTTTAAAACTAAAAGTAATAGTTTCCTTAGGGCTGTGTGAACGAGTGGTCGCAATTCGATAACCACGATATCCGATCCAAACAGCGAGTAAGATCGCTAAGCTTATGAAAATTTTTCTTTTCATAACTTGATTTTTACAAGATTGAAAAAGTGAAATTGAAGATAACAACAAAACTTGACTTTTATTTTTACCTCACTAGTTGTTCCTAACCCTTAGTGACTTTAGTTAAAATATGAAAGCGATTCAACCTAATTTTGCTGGATGCAGAAAGATACCGGGCAAACATGGCGCATGAAGCTTCATGAAGTGATCTATGAATCAAATACTGTTGCCGGTAAAATGTTTGATGTAGCTCTCCTGGTTTGCATTATAGGATCGATCATCGTTGTTACGCTTGACAGCGTTGTTGTTTATCACAGGAAGTTTGGAGAATTCTTTTATGTGATGGAATGGATATTCACTTTTCTTTTTACCATAGAATATATACTCCGTCTTATCAGTATAAATAGACCATTGAAATATGTAATTTCATTTTTAGGACTTATCGATCTGCTTGCTATCATTCCCTCTCACCTCAGTATATTTTTTGCCGGCGCACAATCTTTGCTTGTTTTGCGTGCCCTCCGGCTTTTACGCATCTTCCGCATATTTAAGCTCACTCATTTCCTTACGGAGATGGAGTTTTTGAAAACCGCCGTTTTTACCAGTCTAAAAAAAATAAGCATCTTCATGCTGGTTGTGTTTATGATGGTCATAATCTTAGGATCCATCATGTACCTTGTTGAAAATGGTAAGAACGGATTCAATAGTATTCCAGATAGCATTTACTGGGGCATTGTTACCCTAACAACGGTCGGCTATGGCGATATTTCGCCAGTTACTCCAATGGGGAAATTCATTGCTTCCATTATGATGTTCATCGGTTATGGCATCATTGCGGTTCCGACAGGGATCGTCACGACTGACATAGCGATAGCCGTGCGGAACAAAAAACATGGAAATGAAGCCTGCCCTAATTGCGGAAAAGAAGGACATGACCGTGATGCAAAATTTTGCAAGTATTGCGGATCGGCTTTGTGAATAATTGCAACAAAAATATTACAGCGTAGTAGTTGTTTTATTTTGAAGGAGAGTCCGATATTTTATCTGCAACAAATTTCCTGGACGCTTCACCATTTACCAATTTGTATTGTATTCTGCGAATGCCTCCTGTTGGATTACTATTCGGATCGCCTTCTTTATAAATAGGAAATTCTTGAATTAGTGCTGATTCCTTTATTGAAAAGCTGTCATGACCCATATAACCTTTTTTGAGTTTGGTGTTTTCACTTACAGGTGGAAAATAAATACGGCTCATTGACTTTACACCATTCGCAGAAAATGCAACTACATTGCCATGACTTCCACTTCCGGCAGATTGTGTAAATATTAATACTTCAGGAAATCCATCTGCGTTTAAGTCTGCAACCTGTGCATCTGTGACTTTTCCATCAATTTCAAGTTCAACACTTTTATTAGTTTCCTCAAATCCTTTAGGTTGAATAATTAGTTGTCTTAAAGAACCGCTTCCTTTTGTATTTACATCGAACGATATACCTTTAAATTGTAATGTCTTTTGAAAAGTATATGTTTCTTTTTCAACAGCAGGTTTTTCAATAGTAGGCTCATTGCTTTTGGTCGTATCTTTTGGTTTACTGTCCTGGGAGTGGGATTCTGTGTTCTGAGTTTGGGTTTCTGTTTGATCATTACAGCCCGTCATGGCCATTAGTGCAATAGTTAAATAAATGGTAGTCTTTGATATTTTCATTTTTTAGTAGATTACTAAGGTAAAATTATGCCAACATTGCTATCAGCAGGGATAATTTTTTTTATAGCAACAGCATTTCCCAAAACGTGGAATGAATATTCCCAATTAACTTTGATAATAGCAAAAAGAACAATAAAGAAATTTAAATGAAG
>JBIOVR010000138.1:0-15330 GCA_044867875.1 Chitinophagaceae bacterium | reverse complement strand
ACCAATGATAAGTACGATCATTCCAACAATAATGAGTGCCATAATTAGGTTCGTTTTTTTATTTAGAAAATCAACTACTGTGATCAGAAATAACTACCCATTTGCCATTTATTTTCCTGAACATAAGAGTAAAATGGCCGCTTGCATCTCCGATAGTTCGGTTTAAATAGTATTTACCAGTTACATGAAAATACTCAGGGGAAAGTTGTTTGACTTGAATCAGATTGAATGTAAGCTTACCCATGACGGTTGTATCAGGGTAGTTCTTTTTATAATTTGCCAATGTATTTTTATAACCATAGGTAATACCTGACTTACCAATAAACATCAACGAATCATTTTCCCAATAACCAACCATGAATGCCTCTATGTCGCCGCGGTTCCAGGCTGCACTCTGTTTTGCCAATAAATTTCTTACTTCTATCTCATCTTTTGTTTGGCTGAAAACCGAGAACGAAATAATAGTTAACAGGACAACAAATATTGATCTCATATGTTTTAATTGAACTTCAAGGTAATCAAAAAGAGTTTCGAATAATAAAAGCCCTTGAAAGATTTAATGATTGCAGTCCGTGCTATGGCAATGTTTTGCCTGGCGGCAAAATGTCCAATTCAAATAATAAGCTAATATGATAAAAATGGAAGATGGAATGATCAGCCAAAATATATAGTCGGTAAAAAAATGTTTTATTGCCAATAATAACATGCCGGGAATAAATAGAAATAAAGGAGAAAGTTTGTGATGATGTTTTTTGTATCCATGCCATAAAGTAAATCCGCCAATTAAAAGAGCGATCAGGATCATGGCTGCTTCAAAGTAAATATTATCGAGAAGGTTAATTCCGAATAAGGGCAATGAGCTGATCAAGAGAGGTAACAAAGCACAATGAATAGCGCAAGCCAATCCTGCTGATACACCAAGTGCATTCCAATTGATCTGAATTTTCATGGACTGCAAAGATAACCCAGTGCAACTATGTTGCAAAATATAATTATCTTTGCTATCGAAATATATTCGGTCCGATCATGAGTAATTTTGGATTCACATTATGAGAAGGAAAACCATTTTTTTTATTGTCTTTTTCTTTTTGCTGGTCATTGGTTTTTATTATACGATGAGCCAGCTAATACCAGGTTTTGGTAAATCAAGACTTCCGCCTATTGGCAGAGTATTGCCTTTTGCATTTACTAACCAGGATGGAAAAAAAGTAACGGAGCAGGATGTAGCGGGAAAGGTATTTGTTGCTGAATATTTTTTTACAACCTGCAAAAGCTGGTGCCCCATAATGCATGCGAATATGAGAATAGTGTATGATCGGTTTAAAAATGAAAAAAATTTTCTTATACTTTCTCATACGAGTGACCCGGCCACAGATTCAGCAGCAACATTAAAGAAATATGCCGATTCAATGAATGTTGATACTGATAAATGGATATTTCTTACAGGCACGAAGGATAGTCTTTACAGGCAAGCCCGTCACAGCTATAAAATTGATGATCCTAATAACAACCCATTAGATAACGAAGTAGATTTTCTTCATTCCCAGTTTTTTTCATTGGTAGACAAAAAAGGCAACGTTAGAAATATTTATGAAGGCAATGAGAGAAAAGATGTGGAAAGAATGATAAATGAGATAGAAGTTTTGTTGAAAGAAAAATAATTTTTATGAACACAAAGGTTCATGATATTCTTCGCCGTAACCAACTTAGTGTAACGGAGAGTCGCGAAAAGATCCTCAATCTTTTTTTAACCAACACAAGAGCTCTTGCACATGCGGATATAGAACATAAAGCTGGTGAAAGATTTGATCGTGTAACTGTTTACCGCACTTTGCAAACATTCGTTGAAAAAGGAATACTGCATACAATTCCCACCGCCGATAATTCAGTAAAATATGCTTTATGTAAGAATGATTGTTTTGAAGGACATCATCATGATAATCATTATCACTTTATTTGTTCTGTCTGTGGCAAAACAGAATGCCTTGAAGATTTTGTGATCCCATCAGTTAAACTTCCGAAAGAATATTTAGCAAATAATGTTGAGATAGTAGTGAACGGTGTTTGTAGCGCCTGCCAAAAAAAGTAAGCCCCCGTGTGGAAACAAGGGGACTTAGGTTAAGGCTCTGATTAGTAGCTATGTTGAAATGCAATTATTGCATTTTCTATTCTTACGTAAAGTAAAACGAGAATTAAGTATAATCCAAAAAAGAGGCATACCACGTTTGTGGTATATTCCATTATTCTTTTGTTAAGGCTTGCATTTCTGCGTGTACAAAAGACATTAAAGTACCAACTACAGACGGGGAAAAATCGAAATGCAGGCCGGCAGATTTAAAAAGCTCCGGTAAAGTTTTTGTGCCGCCCTGGGAAAGTGCAGTCATATAATTATTAAGGGCCTGATCCTTATTTTCTTTAAACTGTTTCCAGAGACCGATGGCGCCAAGTTGCGCAATACCATATTCTATATAATAAAACGGCACTTCAAAAAGATGGAGTTGCTTTTGCCAAAAATACCTGCGGTATTCTTCTAAACCGGAAACATCGAGAACAGGAGAAGTAAATTCAGTAAAAATATCAACCCATTTATTTGATCTTTCTTCCTCGGTATGATTGGGGTTCTCATAAAGCCAATGCTGGAATTTATCAATAGTGGCTATCCAGGGAAATATTGTGATCACTCTTTCAAGCTGATGCTCTTTGGCTTGTTTTAATTCTTCTTCGGATTTAAAAAACACATGCCAGTTATCCATTGTAAAAAGCTCCATTGCCATACTTGCAACCTCTGCAATTTCCATCGGGTATTCTTTGAAAGCCGTCAATTCAAGTTCATGAGCAAGAAAAGAATGAACTGCGTGGCCACCTTCATGTACCATCGTTGTTACATCATCCATTTGTCCGGCTGCATTCATAAAAATAAAAGGAGCACCACTTTCAGCTAAAGGACAATTATAGCCACCGGGTGCTTTTCCTTTTCTGCTGTCAAGATCAAGATGACCCATTGCTTTCATTTTATTTAAGCAATCGCCAAAGAATGGTTTCAACTCATTAAAACATTGAATTGATTTTTCAACCAGCTCATCACCGGATTTAAAAGGGTTCAAAGCTTTTTCATCAGCAGGATGAGCTTCCAGGTCCCAAGGACGCAACGTATCTACACCAAGTCTTTTCTTCTTTCTTTCATAGATCTCATTTACCAGCGGTAATATTTTTTCTTTTACTGCCTGGTGAAATTGAAAACAATCTTCCGGCCTGTAATCAAAGCGACCCATTTCTGCAAACTTATAATCCCGGTAATTTGCAAACCCTGCATTTACTGCAATACGATGACGCTTTTCAATAAGAGAGGAAAATAATTTGTTCAGACTTTCTTTATCTTTTAAACGCCTGTCACCAACCTTTCTGTAAACAGACTCTCTTAATTTTCTGTCGTTATTCTCCAGGAATTTTGCTGCCTGTTGTAATGTGTATTCTTTTCCATCAACCTCGATTGTCATTTTACCTGAAATGACGCCATATTGCTGTTGCATAACACTCATCTCAGCAACGATTGGTATGTTTTCTTCGCGGAAAAGATCAATGTTTTTCTTTACTGTACGTAAATATGTAAAAAACTTTTGTTGATCAAGTTCTTTTGTAAAAGGACAGCTGATAAGTTTTTTATTCAGCTTGTCAGCATATGGTTGTGCTTTTGGCTGAATCTCCATCATGAAAAAAGTAAAAGCCTCTTCGAGTTCCTTATTCTCAGTATCACATGTCATCTTTATTTGCCGCCAGCAGCCATCTTCACTTAAAACAGCTTCCAGTTCACTTATGTCTTTTAACCATTGTTCCAGGTCTTCTTTTGAGTTTAATTTTCTTTCAAGAAGATCAATGAAAAAAGGTTCCAGGTTTTCCCAGGTAGTAACAGTAAAATCCTTTGGTAAAAAATGACGGGGAAGTTTTTTTATATCGGCAGAATACATAAGCATACTAATTTACTAATGTGCTAATATGCAAATCAGGGGCCAGCATCATTTCACATTAGCAAACTATCGGTGATCTGATTATTAAAAAATTTATTCGGATTTCTTTTTAGCAGCTCGCTTTTTAGGCTTTGCTTCAACGACTGGTTCTTCCTTCACCTCTTCAACAGCCTCTTCTGTTTCCTCAGGTAGTTCGGTAAGTTTTATTTCTATGTTATGTTTTTTCAATGACTCAAACCATTTCACCATTTTTTTCATATCGCTGCTGTACACTCTTTCAAAATCCATTTCTGGGTAAACTTTTTCGAAATACTTTTTTACAGCATCATTACTTTTTGCATCCGGCAAAGAACCGCCGTCTTTTTCCATTGCATTAAAAACATCTACAAGGTTCACGTTGTCCCTTTGTGTATAAACCTCTATGCTTTCGAGGTGAGAAAAATTATGCACACGGCCGGAAATGAACTGGGTTTTATTATCATCAAGTGAACGTACAACAGCACCATCTCCGCGACTGCTGATCAGCTCAAATAATCCCGGAAGACCGGTAACTGCAACAAGTTTACTATACTCCATAAAAATTTAGAATTTGGGAGTGCAAGATAACCCGAAAAGAGCAACTAAAATCTTTCGATTTATTTTTTATTCGACTTCCCGTTACGTCTTGTATTTGAATTAATTTACATCATAAAGGAAACCATTAAACATGAAAAAAATACTCCTTTTTTCCTCAGTGATCATCATAACATGTTATAGTTGCAAGCAAAGCGGCAACGAAGCACGGGCTCAGGCCCAACCAACATCGAGGGACACTTCAATCAAATTAGGAACCTCCTACAGCGAAATATTTTTTGACAGTCTGCAAATGGAAAGGTTTCTTGTTAAACAACAGTTTCATGATTCAATTAAAAGAAGAATGCGAAATTTCTATAATTCCCGCAATTATCAATATGCATGGTTTTTTAAAGAAGGCATGGCCGATTATGCCTCTTCTTTTTATGTGGCGTATAAAGAGTATATCAGCTATTCGCAGGACTCTGCTTTAAGAAATTATTCATTTGAACAATTATATGATTCCTTGTGGAGCGGGAACTTCAATTATAATATTAATGATAGCATTGTATTAAATACGGAGTTGCTTTTGACAGGGCAATTTTTTCGCTATACAAGAAGAGCTTACCAGGGGAGTAACCAACTTGATGCACATGAGTTAGATTGGTTTATTCCCCGGAAAAAAATTGATCCTTCTGCACTACTTGATTCCGTATTGTCCCGCAAGGGTTATAATTTAAAGGAACTCGAACCATTAAACCGTCAGTATGATCTATTAAAGAGTTACCTTCTTAAATATTATGAGATCGAAAAAAAAGGTAGCTGGTCAATTGCAAAACCAGATAAGAAAAGCTATAAGTTAAATGATACTTCAGCGTTGTTGCCGCTAATTAAGAAAAGATTGTTTTTAACAGGCGATATGATCAAAGAGGACACCACAATAATTTTTACAAAGGAATTAGAAGAGGCAGTAAAAAGTTTTGAAAAACGTTATGGATTCAAAGAAGACGGCATTATCACGATTTCGCTTATAAATGAAATGAAGCGACCTATAGAAGAACGACTACACCAGATATTAATAAATATGGAACGCATTCGCTGGTTGCCAAAAGAACCATCCTCGGATTATTTCTTGGTGAATATTCCGGAGTTTCGATTGCATGTATATGATAAAGGGAAATATAGTTGGAGCTCAAATGTTGTGGTAGGTAGTGCAGCGAATAATACAGTGATCTTTACAGGTAATTTAAAGTATGTTGTTTTTAGCCCATATTGGAATGTTCCTCCCTCAATATTAAAAAAGGAAATATTACCCGGAATAGCAAGAAATAAAAATTATTTGGCACAACACCACATGGAATGGAATGGAAAAAGTGTAAGACAAAAACCCGGACCATGGAACTCGCTTGGGCAGGTTAAATTTTTGTTTCCTAATACTTATAACATTTATCTACACGATACTCCATCAAAAAGTCTTTTTAGTGAAGATAAAAGAGCATTTAGCCATGGATGTATCCGGCTTAGTGAGCCAAAAAGAGTTGCACAATATCTTTTAAGAAATGATGCAAAATGGGATTCATTAAGAATAACAAAGGCCATGAATGCGGGTAAAGAACAATATTATTCAATAAAAGAACCGATCCCTGTTTTCATTGGCTATTTTACAGCATGGGTTGACAGGGATGGTAAATTAAATTTCCGCGAAGATGTTTATGGTCATGATAAAAAGATGAAAGAAAGATTATTTGCAAAAGCAAAATAAATGTTACTATGAAAAGAATGGGCGGATATAAAATCTTTATCACAATTGCTGTACTATTTAATTTTTTGCAAGGCTTTACGCAATCATCAAAAAAGGAAATACAAAAACTGGTTGATGAAGATCTTCAGTTAGCAGTAAAGCAATATAAGTATATGCAGAAATTATTACCTGCTGGTAAATTACCCCGCAGTTATGATTCTGTAAAAAATGAACTCATTGTTTCCGGAAGTGATTGGTGGTGCAGCGGTTTTTATCCTGGCACCCTATGGTATTTGTATGAATATACAAAAGATGAAAGTCTGAAGGCAGAAGCAATACTCAGTACTGCCTTATTGGAGAAAGAAAAAAATAATACGGGGACTCATGATCTTGGGTTTATGCTTTATTGCAGTTATGGAAACGGATATCGTCTTACAAAAGAAAACTCTTACAAGAATGTAATGATCACAGGAGCACATTCCTTATCAACAAGATTTAATCCGATCATTGGATGTATCAAGTCCTGGAATAGTAATAGCCGCTGGCAATTTCCTGTGATCATTGATAATATGATGAATCTTGAATTTTTGTGTGAGATGACAAAGCTTAGTGCTGATTCCTCTTTTTATAAGGTCGCCATTACACATGCAAATACAACTATAAAAAATCATTATCGGAATGACTTCAGTTCATATCATGTCATCGATTATGATACTGTCACTGGAAAAAAAATTAAGGGATACACGGCGCAAGGAGCATTTGATGAATCTGCATGGGCACGTGGTCAATCATGGGGCTTATATGGTTTTACAATGATGTATCGTGAAACCGGGAAGAAAGAATATTTGAACGAGGCTATTAATATTGCGAATTTTTTATTGCATCATAAAAATATGCCAGCAGATAAGATTCCTTATTGGGATTATGATGCAACAGATATCCCGAATACTTATCGTGACGCATCTGCAGCAGCGATTCTTTGTTCAGCATTATTAGAGCTGGCAAAATATTCCAATAAGGCTCAGCAAAAAGAATATATGGATGTATCAATAACTATTCTTAAAAACCTTTCTTTATCTTATCGTGCAACCGTGGGCACTAACGGAGGATTCATTTTGAAGCATGGAGTCGGCCATTTGCCGGCAAAATCAGAAGTTGATGTACCGCTAACCTATGGTGATTATTATTTTATCGAAGCGCTGATGCGGTATAAAAACTGGTACTTAAAATAAATAATAAAGAGCTTGTAAAAACAAGCTCTTATTATTAAGTGTTAGCTGTTCTTTTCTTTTCGTCTGAAGCCAGCGAGAGAGACCAATCCAATAACACTGAGTGTTGCAACTAAAATACCTTTATCTTTTTTAGGTTTATTTTGAAGTGAAGGCGCAATTGATGCATAGGATGCTTCTTTCGGCACATATTTTTCTTCTGGTTGTTCTGATACCACATCCCAGTCACTATAGCCTTTTCCCGTTAGATAAGTAAGCATATCTAATTCATCTGCTCTGCGCTGTTTTAATTCTTTCAGGTATTTTTTGCCTGCTTCACAATTAAAATCACCGGTTGCAGGATGAGTGATCACATATCTTGCCTGGTAATTATCTTTATTGGGTGTTACCTGGAACATCAGGTCCTGCGGAAATGATTTACGGTTATAACGTACATGCAACCGGGTAAAGTAAACATTGTCAGAGTAGTCATCATCATCCCACACATCGTCATAGTTTGTCCAGTCACGATTGAGCCACCAGACTCCTGCCTGTACAAGATCCTGCGTAGAAGGCGCAGTTGCCACGCAAGGATCGCATTTTACAAAATTCTTCGGACTCACATCCCACGCATATTCTAACATGGCAAGCGCCTTACCTTCTTTATCCCATTGATTCTGGAAAAGATTAGCATAGAAATTTCCAAAATTATTCTTTACAAACAACGGTATATTTTTTCCTGTCGGCAAGGATACTGTTCTGTAATTAGTTGTTTCTATTCTTCCTTTTTTTGTAAATGCGTACACGATCATGTCCTGGTCACCATCAGCATTGGCCATACCTAAACGAATTGGTAACATGAATTTTGGAGAGGTAAAACTAATTTGAATGGGACGCAAAAAATTTCCCGGTAGTTTTTTCTTTTCCGCTTCATTTACTTTGACTACAAAAAATTTCAAATTGCTTTTTATATAAGGCTCTAATACTTCATCAGCACCAGCTGGGATTTTATAACCGTTTTCTTCCAACCATGTTTTTAATCCTGACGATTCTTTTGCAGAAAGGATAAGAATATCATACTCGCCAACAAGATATTTAGCTTCGACTTTTACTCCAAGTTCTTTTCTTTTTGTATTCCCGTAACCAGTTATAACTACTTCACTCAATGACTGAGCTGCTGCCTTGTCCATTTTTTCATACTCATATCGTGCACAGGGGTTCTGATCATAATACTCCACCAATCGTGGCTTACTATATTCGTTCAATGTATTAAAGATGGACTGATCCACCACTTTAATATCTTTTTTTTGCAGTACAACGGGCACCGGTACAACCATTGCAAAATCCTTAAAATTTCCTTTGAAGTCATTGTACATAGTGATTACATTTCGATTGCCATCTCTCACAAGTATAACCTGTGATGTTTTGTTTTTTAATGTACCATCTGCCTTGCTTACATAAAATCCGCAGAAGGCAGCAGCTTCATGTGTTATCATTGCTGACAATAAAATTATTGCAGCTCCTTTTTTCATTATTGGCTTCATGACTATTTGTTTTAGTTTATTAATGAGGTTGAATTGAATAATAGTTGATGTCCAGTGAAATGCTTTTGCCTTAAAAATTTTGTCAAGTAGTGGAACTAATGGAGCAGCAGCAACAAGCACCCAAATGATCGTATTGAATTTCCATTTAAAAGCGGCGAGGTAAAATGAAACTGCAGCAATTAACACAGCCCAAATAATTCTCGCAATTGGATGATTGGGTGATGTTCTTGGATCGCTGATCATAAAAAAGGTGAAGAGCAATAAACTTCCGGTACTAACTGAATGAATGAAATAGTCCATTGGCCAGCCAAGCACATATGCCTGCCGCCAATAAAGCAAACCGATAAAGGTTAACAGGAACGCAAGACTGACATCTAATTTCTGCACTCTTGTTACTACAATAGTTCCGAAGGTGATAACACCAAAAAAGATCACGGCATTACTTCCCCATTGACCCGGACTTAACCATGCATCTTTTGTAAGAAGTATTGTTGCTACGATACCAAATGCGGAAGGATTGAAAATGTGCTTTTGATTAAAACGAAGAACATATTTTGAAGCAACAGTCAAAAAAGCGGCAAGTAAACTCACGTACCAATCATTTGTTTTTAATAAAAGGCAAAGGCTCATAGCGCTAATGAGTACGCTGAAACCCCATCGATCAAATTCGTTGGGCTTTAAAAATCTTTTTGCCTTTATAGAGTCAGCGGCGTATTGAAATAATAAACATCCAACAATACTGAGGATATAATGTTGCCAATCGGCATTCCAATGGAGAAAAAGAATTCCATAGCTTAGAAAGATAGCTTGGAATATTACCTGGAAATACCGGGGGTCTAAAGCAAATGATGTTCGCTGCATAAGCATTCATTTGCTATAAGGATGTTGTGGTCGCCAGGATTACACAAAACGAAACAGGAAAATTAAAAATTAAACTTTTATGGAATTATATAATTCTTGCTTCGCAAGGGGAATTCAACTCAACTGGCTGATCTTTATTCGCATAACTGTAGCAATACTTAAAGCTCTTTCTTTGGCAAGAAACGCTTTTTCTCCTTCAAACAATTCATCTACCGATTCGTTAAAATACTTAAGCCATGTTTCAAAATGATGTTTCTGAAACGGCGATTGTTGGTGCAATATCAAATGAGGTTGCATTGCATTTTTACGATAGACATCATTTTGAAATAAGACACTGTCCCAGAAATTTACCAATATATCAAGATGGTGCGGCAGATCAATTTTGGCTATATCTGTAAACAAATAGTTAATAGAACTATCACCTAAAAGTTTATTGTAAAAAAGTGAAAGGAGTTGTAACAGGTCTTCTCTATTCGAAATATCTTTTTTCATTTAATCAGGAAATTGAGACTTATCAATGTTAGGAATAATTCGAAGCGCATTTTTGTAATATATTTTTTTCAAGATCGGATCTGGCAAGCCCATGCCGTACATGGCCCAAAAAGCATGATATTTTTTATGGTAAGGAAAATACTCATCTTCTGTTTCAAATACACGAAAGTAGGTTGCATATTCATCAGGTGCCCAGCTATCCTTACCGAATAAGATCCTGTCCTGGTACTTTTCGAAGAACGCTTTGGCCGCTTTTGGCTGTCTTCCTAATTCAGCAATAATAGCACCGCATTCAATATTCATATTGGGTATTTCGTCAAGTAATTTTCCAAGCGTTGAAAGGTCATTTGCATACCAGCCAAAATGTGCATTGATAAAAGTTGTCTTTGGATGTTTTTTGAACATACGATGTTGTTCATCGATCAATTGTTTCCATGGCGCTGGATCAGTGTCACTTCTTTTGCGACGATCATGTGTCGCCAACTCTAGCCATCGCTCATTTTTTTCATCCATCGGGTCCCAAAAAGATTTTGGATCAGCAGTATGAATTAATACAGGAATTTTTAATTCACCAGCTTTATCCCAAACCGGATCCA
Organism: Chitinophagaceae bacterium; assembly: GCA_044867875.1. Taxonomy (GTDB): domain Bacteria; phylum Bacteroidota; class Bacteroidia; order Chitinophagales; family Chitinophagaceae; genus VBAS01. Next base: position 4,371 of record JBIOVR010000138.1, on the reverse strand, counting down.
ATCGAGGATCATCAATAGGAATAAGTTTGCCATTTATATCTCTTGCGGATAGGCCAAGGTTTTTAAAAACTTTTAAGCCATTGGCTCCATTCTTTACATCTTCTTCCAGTTGTTTTGCTGCTTTTTCACCCCAATCTTTTTCACCGACACCATTGAAATCAACATTTGCAAAAACGATAAATCGTTTTGGATAATGCTCTTTAATATTTTTTGCTGATTGTATGATGCTGTTACCGCTTCGTCCGCTCAGGTTTACCATCACTGTCATATTCAATTTATCCATTTCTTTTATCAATCCGCCGAGATCCATTGAAGGCATACTTTCCTGGTGACAGTGGACATCAATAAATGGAAACTTGGCCTTTGATACTTTATGTTCGGATACTACTAGTGTTGAAGTAGGGTTATATTTTTCAAAATCCATTTTTTCCTGTGAATGCGCACTGGAAATAAAAAAAGTAATAATAAAGATCAATCCAAATGTTCCTCTCATAAGAATTTATTTAAATACCAAACTAATTCATGATGAAACCAAATAAGAACCGTTTGTCCAATTAATGAAATAATTATCACACATTCATATCAGGATTTACCAGATCGGCAGTCAATGAATCCTGTTTATGTGGTTTTGGCGCCTTCATGTTTTCATGATGTATGTGCTTTACCTGGCAAAGCGTTTCTATGCTATTATCCACTAATTCTTTTGCAGTGCGTTGAACGTATTCGCTGCGTTTAAATTGCAACACATTTTTATCCATGTCCTCAGCCGTCCAACCGCGGCTCCACCCCAAAAAACTAAATGGAGGAAAAGTAAAACCAAGATCAGTAAAGAATACCATCATTTGCCCTGCTACTTGCTGAATATTATCCTGCCCGCCAGTGATAATAAATGAAGCCACTTTATTTTTAATAAGTATTTTGTCTTTTAATGTGATCTGGTTCTGTACACAGTTCAATCGTTCGGCCATTTTAAAATAAAGCGATGATGGATTACCCCAACGGATCGGCGTTGCCACTAAAACAATATCTGCCCAAAGGATCATATCACGATACACTTGTGTCATCCCATCTTTAGGCTTCATTTCAGTAATGCTGCATGGCCATGTGCAAGCATTCATGTGTTGCGAGTAATAACCTTCGCATGCACGAAAACCAAGGTCACGAAGCTTCAGCATTTTTGTTGCAGCGCCATGATGTTCCTTTGCATAATCCAATGCTAATTCCAATGCTGCTTCCGATGTGCTATATCTTGGCAACGCAGCATTCATATTGGTGGTAGAGATGCCTAAAATATATTTTGAATCAGCCGTTGTTTGATAATCAAGCTTAATAAGATCTTCGATAACTTTTAAGTCATGGAACTCACGATAGGCTTTTGTAATTGGTTGTTCACTTATCAATATATCATCACCTTCCACTTTCACTTCATACAGTGCTTGCTGGTCTTTGTATCCCGGGGGTGCGCCGCCGGTTTTTATATTGTATTCCCAGCCATGCCATGGACAAGTCACATACAATCCATCATATTTATTTTCCACTAATCCCAAACCTAATGGCCCTGCTTTATGCAGGCATGCATTTGCGATCGCCGAAATTTCATTGTTATAATGAAATAATGCAATCTTGTGCGGTCCCAAATCAACGATCTTTTGAGAATTGTTAGGCAATTCTCTCAGCGAACAAACTTTTATGAAAGCCATAAAAAAGTTTTTGATTGGCTATCAAGTTGAGGAAATTTTCCGGGGTAAGGAAATTAATTTTATTAAATCAGCTGTAGTACCAATATTAGGCTACTGTTGCGACGCTCCGTTCATCATCCTATTCTTCATTGAGCAATTGCGTTGCAGTTTATCCTGAGCTTGGCGAAGGATCACTCACTTGTACTTTCTGTAATCCTATTCGGCTTCTTGTCTTCACTTCTTCAAATCTTTCATCATAATCGCTTCTTATTGTTCCCATCACTCTATCCCAGAATAAAAAATACAATCCGTAATTGCCTTTAAAATATTGATGGTGGAGATTATGATTCACAGAAGTGTTTATCCATTTACCAAACCAGCTCTTATTAAAACCTTTTGGATAGATCTCATAACCTGTATGACCATAGACATTATAAATGATCGACATTAAAAAGAAGATTGGCAAATGAAGACTGTGAATAGGAATGGTAAAAAGAAAAACGGCGGTGATGCCAACTTCAACAATGGCTTCTAATGGATGAAAAGCATAAGCGGCCCATGGCGAAGGATTGGTAGATTGGTGATGAACAAGATGAAATATTTTAAAAACTTTTGGGTGATGCATTAGCCGATGTGTCCAATAGAAGTAAGCATCATGCATAATAAACATTAAAGGAAATGCTGCAAAAAAATAGAACCAGCCAAACTCTTCGATCTTTGTGTAATGTGTTGTGTATGGTTCAATATTTGGGTTCTTTATAAGAAAGAATGGAACAAAAGCGAACATCAGCATCGTGATAACAGAATAAGAGATCTCACGCAGATAATCAGTTACCGTGGGAAATTTTTGCTGTATTTTTTTATTGCCGACCCATTTACGTAACAAAACATAGCCAAGCACAAAAGCAATGCCTGCTATATAAAAATATCTTAGACTGATATTCTGAAGTATTTTTAAATAATCATCCCATTTCATGTGCTATTTTACTTTTTCAAGAGTTGCCAATAATTTTTCATTACTACAATAGATCGCTTTTGGTAATTTTTCTTTTGTTATCAATACTTTTTCGGGAGTGCCGCCGCAAAAAATTACATGAATATGCTGACGCTTCTTTGCCTCCCACAACCACTCTGCATATCGCCGGCCATGTGAAGGTAGCCTGTCCAAACAGATCACTAAAACATCAGGCAGATCTTGCCGGAGATCAGCGACCGATTCTGTGCTGAAATGATAATCTATTTTATTTCCGGCTTGTTTCAGCGGTTGAATTTTTTCTTTAAGCTCTGCTTCATGAAAATGAATAAAGAAAATCTTTTTCATAAGCCCTTTATTTCCTCATAATCCATTAAAATCCTGTAAACCTGCCCGACGGCAGGCAGCTCGCGATTCTTTAATGCGCATCCAACCAGTTCTTGCCTTCACCACATTCAGCAATTACTGGAACCTTGTTTGGTAAAGGCATCGCGGCTTGCATGCACTCAACGATCAATGGTTTTAATTCTTTTACTTCATCTTTCGTTGCATCAAAAACCAGTTCATCATGCACCTGCAAGATCATCCTGCTTTTAAACCCTTCTTTTTTCATAGCAGCATGCACTTTTATCATTGCCAGCTTTATCATATCTGCAGCAGTTCCCTGGATCGGCGAGTTAATTGCATTTCGTTCTGCAAATCCTCTTACCGTAAAGTTTGATGAATTGATATCCCTTAACCAACGCTTACGTCCCATCAATGTTTGTACATAACCATGTTCACGGGCAAAGTTGATCGTGTCATCCATATATTTTTGTATGCCTGGGAATTGTTTTTTATAATTATCGATGATCTCTTTTGCTTCACTTCTTGCAATACCGAGATTGTCTGCTAAACCAAATGCCCCCTGGCCATAAATAATTCCAAAATTCACACTCTTGGCCTTATAGCGCATTTCCTTTGTTACAGCTTTTTCATCTACATTATATACTCTTGCAGCGGTTGCCGTGTGAATGTCAGTCCCGTCTTTAAATGCTTTACACATATTCTTATCGCTGCTAATAGAAGCAACAATTCTCAATTCAATTTGCGAATAGTCGGCAGATAAAAGAATATGTTTGTTATCTCTTGGAACAAAAGCTTTCCGAATTTCTTTACCCCGGTCTGTTCTTACAGGGATGTTCTGAAGATTAGGATTGTTGCTTGCAAGACGACCTGTAACTGCTACTGCCTGTCCGTAAGTTGTATGAACTCTCCCGGTTTTTTTATTGATAAGTAATGGTAGTGAATCAACGTACGTTGATTTCAACTTTGTCATTTCTCTGAAAACAAGAATATCGTCCGCGATCTTATTTTCTTTTGCAGCAAGCTTCAACAGTACATCTTCCCCTGTTTGATATTGTCCTGTTTTTGTTTTTTTAGCAGAAGGATCGAGTTTGAGTTTATCAAACAATACTTCGCCTAATTGCTTCGGAGAAGCAAGATTGAAACGAACTCCGGCTTGTTTATAAACACTCTCCTCCGCTTTCTTTGCATCTTTCTCTAATTCTTTGGAATAGTCTTTTAAAAACTCTTCATCGATCTTTACGCCTTCAAACTCCATATCCGTTAAAACTTTTACAAGCGGATTCTCCACTTCATAAAAAACTTTTTCAACCTCTTTTTCTTTTAATTGAGGTAAAAAAATTTGTTTCAATTGCAATGTGATATCAGCATCTT
>JBIOVR010000137.1:0-2095 GCA_044867875.1 Chitinophagaceae bacterium | reverse complement strand
CTGCACGAATAGCAACTATTAGTCGATTCTCTGCCGGAGGGATCGGGCAATTATATTTCCCGCTTACATAGGCACAGTAAGGATTATAAGCTTTATTGAAGTCGATCAATACGTTGTCATTGGCGATATCTTTTATTTCGAGATCAATGTAACGTCCGCTTTCATAAGTTTCCTCCCCGGAAGTAGCATCTGTAAATGGAATAAACAAATGATCCTTGTATTCCTTCGTTGTCATCAGGTCCTGGCTTTGATAAATATTTAATGTAACAGCCGTATCATTAATTGTAAAATGAATTATTCCGTAAACCCGGTAATTCTTTTTTACCGGACCGGAACTTTCCATTCTGAACCACGGCGAGTTCATAGTCCTTTCAAACCTGCACGTCATCCTGTATTTTTCATTAACTGGAAAAAAAGAAATGAACTCTTTATCTTTTCCTGAAACAACTTCATGTTCCTTCACATATTTTTTAAAATAAGATTCAATTGAGTCTTTATATGAAGTTTGTGCAGAAGAAAGATATACAAACAGAAGACAGATTGCAATATAAAATATCCGCATAATCTTTTTTTAATCCAATTAATCGTGGTTCTGAATTAATTCATCATTAATACATTCACACTTCTTTGCAGAATATTGAATGCAATTTCTGCCATCAGGTTCTCTTTATCAAGAGTGGGGTTCACTTCTGTTATTTCGAAGCAACATACTTTTCGGTTGTGCATGAACTTACTAATAAGGTCTTCCACTTCTCTTTCTCTTAAACCATTTCCTACGGGGGTGCCTGTACCTCTTGAAATAGATGAGTCAAGAGAGTCAACATCAAAACTTATATAGATGTCAGTGCAGTCATCCAGGTGACGGGTAATTAAACGAACAATATTCTCTGGTCCCTTCATCCGCACTTCTTTTGTGGAGATCAACTTGATATTATGTTTATCGATCACATACTTCTCTTCTTTCTCATAATCTCTTGCTGAGATCAGCACAACATCTTCGGGCAAAACCTTTGGGGAGATCTTTCCAATGTTTTTTAATTTTTCCCAATAAGCTTTTGTTTCATCATCAAGTTTATGAACTGCACAATCCTTATTGTCTTCGCCGAGTGTAATTGCAAGTGGCATACCATGCAGATTTCCGGATGGTGTAGTATAGGGAGTATGCAGATCAGCATGTGCATCGATCCAGATCACTCCTAGTTTGCTTTTTGGTTTTGCCATCTTTATACCGGCAATTGTTGCACCTGCAATACTATGATCGCCACTAATAACAACGGGAAAAAAATTATTCTTAAGAGTTTCAGAAACAGCTTTACTTACCTTTTCGTACATCGAATAAACTCCCTTTACCCTTTTTGCGTAAGGAGATTCGATTGGCTCATACAACAATTTATTTTCATTCGGAATTCTTTCAGAAGGGAAATGAATAAAAAAATTACTCATAAAATCCATCGCGGCCACCTTAATAGCTTCCACTCCAAGACTGGCGCCACGTGTGCCGGCACCGATCTCTGATGGTACTTCGATCAGCTTAATATTCCTCATAAAATTTATTTCTTTTCCTGCATCCAAAAATCTGTGAAGATGAGCCAATCCCGACAGTTATCGGGAGTAAAGTAAGGCGGCAAAAAATGATGCAGCAATCGATTTTTCAGGAACGGCAAAGCTAAAAAAACAAGGCCGGATAACCTAATGAGTGTTAGTGATTGAGCGAAACCTTAACTGTTTATTCATGTGCTGCCAGCACCGGTATAGAACTATGAAAAGCAAGCTTTTTGGTAGAGCTTTGCTTGAAAACAGAATCATAAAAACTGTGGTTGCGGGGAACATTGATCACAATATCAATATTTTTATCCTGAACGAATTGTTCAATCGTTTCCTCAAAATCAAAAGTGGTAATAAAATAAAACTCGGGATTATATTCTGCAAATTGTTCTAACAGCCATGCTCTTTCTTCTTTCAGCTCCTCATTCAGTGCCACATGTATCTCACTGTTCACATTTACAATATGAAGATTGGGTTTAAAGAAATCAAGCACAGCTTTCAGGTAAGTAACAGGAGTTACCTCTTCTACATTTTTAAAATCAGAAGCAAG
>JBIOVR010000136.1:0-8701 GCA_044867875.1 Chitinophagaceae bacterium | reverse complement strand
GTCTTGCATTTTTTAAAAATTGAATCTTGCAAGTTGAATCAATGGTTTAGTAAAATTTGCAAATTATCTGGATGTTAGTCGTTCGATGTGTAGGGGCATTGCGCATGCAATGTGGGCATCGAGGTATCTTATTTCGAACACGTTCTAAGACTGAGATAACAGGATATCAAGGATGTAAAGGTATATTGGCAAATGAACCATTGAGTAAAGTGGTATCAGAAGAAAGGTTTATAAGCTTAATTGCGAAATTTCCGGATAACTTACTATTTGAATTTGAGGTGATAGTCACGGATCCTGCTGCCCCTCCTAATTCATAGCCTGCATCATCAATGTAACGGACTTTATTTGTAGATAAGGAAACGGAATATGATCCTTGATTCAGAGAAGTAAGATAAATACTGATCTTGTAATCCCTTGGCAGACTGGGGACACTTGCTGCGATGTGATTAGGTCCTTTATCTAAATCGATTTGAGAGATGTAAGCATTGGCACTTGTTGCAGAATATGAATTACCTATATATGTCCAGGCAAAGCTCCAGTTGTCGTTATCTGAAGACTTATTACAAGACAAAATAACTATTGCGAAGACAAGGAATGCTTCAATACTTTTCATGAGGCTATTTGTTAAAGTTAATAAGTCTCTATAAAAATACAATTTGCTGAATAGAATTTCTAAATGTACAAGGGTGCGACGCAACAAAAGCTTAATAGTATCAATCCAGCTTAGTACATAAATATCTTATTCAATTAATATCTTAGCAGCATGGAGATGCAACAAATCATAGAATGTGTTCCCAATTTCAGCGAGGGGCGGGATATGAATATCATTAAACAGATAACAGATGAGATAGAAGCAGTGGAAGGAGTGAGGCTACTGAATGTGGATCCGGGCAAGGCTACTAACCGTACCGTGGTAACTTTTGTGGGCAGTCCGAAGCCAGTGATGGAAGCAGCCTTCAGAGCAATCAAAAAAGCAGGCGAGCTGATTGATATGAGTCATCATAAAGGCGAGCATCCACGCATGGGCGCCACCGATGTATGTCCTCTAATTCCGATTGCCAATATTACAATGGGTGAAACAGTAGAATGGGCACAACGATTAGCGGAAAGAGTAGCCAGAGAACTTTCGCTGCCTGTTTATTTATATGAAGAAGCACAAGCTGATAAAAGCCGCAGCAATCTTTCTGTGATCCGTGCCGGTGAGTATGAAGGATTTTTTAAAAAGATATCTGAATTGAAACCTGATTTTGGCCCGACAGAGTTTGATGCCAAACGTGGCGCCACTGTAATTGGTGCAAGAGATTTTCTGGTAGCTTATAATGTGAACCTGAATACAACATCGGTGCGGCGTGCAAATGCAATAGCTTTTGATGTTCGTGAAGCAGGGAGAAAATTGAAAATGGAGAATGGAGAATGGGAAACGAAACCTGGAAGTTTGAAGAATGTAAAAGCGATCGGTTGGTTCATTGAAGAGTATGGTATTGCACAGATAAGTATCAATCTTACTAATATCAATATAACACCAGTGCATATTGCTTTTGATGAAGTGTGTAAGAAAGCAGATGCAAGAGGGATAAGAGTTACCGGATCAGAGTTAGTTGGTTTGATACCTTTAAAAGCCATGCTGGATGCAGGAAAGTATTTTTTAAAAAAGCAGAAACGTTCGGTTGGTGTTTCTGAAAAAGAACTGATCCGTATTGCAGTGATATCAATGGGTCTTGATGAACTGGCTCCTTTTAAACCAGAAGAAAAAATAATTGAGTATATGTTACAAGATAAAAATGAAAGCCGCTTAGTGAGCATGCCCCTAAATGATTTTGCTGATGAAACAGCAAGTGAAAGTCCTGCACCGGGTGGAGGTTCTATTGCTGCTTATATTGGTTCGCTCGGTGTATCGCTTGCTACAATGGTTGCGAACTTATCAAGCCATAAAAAAGGTTGGGATGAAAGATGGGAAGAGTTTAGTAACTGGGCGGAGAAAGGTCAGCAGTTAAAAGATGAGTTGCTGCGGTTAGTTGATGCAGATACAAAAGCATTTAATGGTATCATGAATGCAATGAGTTTGCCAAAAGGAACTGAGGAAGAAAAAGCAGTCCGCAAGCAAGCGATGAATGAAGCAACAAAAGTTGCGATCGAAGTTCCTTTCCATGTAATGAAACTTTCTTATGATAGTATGGAAGTGATAAAAGCAATGGCGGAAGTTGGTAATCCGAACAGTGTTTCGGATGCGGGTGTTGGTGCATTGTGTGCCCGCAGTGCAGTGATGGGTGCTTTTATGAATGTACGGATAAATGCAAGTGGGTATGATGATAAGAGTTTTGTTGATGATGTGTTGAGGAAGGGAAGAGAGATAGAGGATAAGACAAAGAAATTGGAAGCTGAGATTTTGGATATTGTGAATGGGAAGATCGGTGTGTAATGTTCGATTGAATAATGAAGACCTATCTTTTCGGGACTTGTCATGTCGAGCCATAACTTTTGAGTTGCATGCGAAAAGAATTTCAGCGAGACATCTCAGGGACGTAGAACCCTGAGATGTCTCGACTATTTTTACGACAGATGAAAGGATCCCATAATAACCGTCTCGACATGACAAGACGGTCGGTGTATGATATACCAAGGAGGCACAGGGACACAGAGAAACACTGTGATACCAGTGCCTATGTGTCACCGTGGTCCAAAAAAATATTCCTTATCTTAAGTACTCATTTTAACCAAAACCATTTTATATGAAAAAGTTATTTTTCATTCTTGCGGTTGTTATTTTGAACAGCCTCATTGCATGTAATTCAGATGCTGGTGGTGGCATGTCGGCCACAGCAAAAAAGAACAAAGAAGTGAATACTGCTATCATGAAAGCTTATGAATCCGGCGATCTTAGCAAAATGGGTGATTACATTGCCACCGATGCAGTGGATCATGCTGGTGAAACGGGAGATATAAAAGGATTGGATAGTATCGTGGCAGCAATGAAAAGATACCATGCCCAGACGGAAAACGTGAAAACAGAAGTGCTCAGGGAAATGGCAGATGATGAATATGTAATTGTATGGTCCAAAGTTAGCGGCACTGCAAAAACAGATATGATGGGCCTGAAGGCTGGTCAATCATATACAATGAATGGCGTGGATATTGGAAAATTCAAAGATGGGAAAGCCGTAGAACATTGGTTATATATGGATCCCAGGGAAATGATGCAAATGATGATGCCTGCAATGAGTAATAGCTTCCCCGCATCAGATGCTATCGTAACAAATGATACTGCTATAATGAATCCTCCCAAAAAATGAAATTATATGTTCCAGTAAGAGATTTTTTAAAACCGGCTTTTTATAGGCCGGTTTTTCTTTTAAACCACGGAGGCACGTTGACACAGGGAAACACTGTGACTCACTGTGTCTTTGTGACTCCGTGGTTCAAAAAAGGGCTATGAAGTTGTTTCAAAAAAATCAATAGCTTTAAGAGTCAAATCTGAAATATGGAAAAGCAAAATGTAAAAGAAGTAACTGAGCCGGCAAAGAAGCAGAACTCAATGCTTCATTTAAAGATCTACAACAAGCAGGATATTTTATCCCTGACAAGGATCAGGAGATTTGAAACCAAACTGGGAGAAAGATTACAAGTGATCCAGGATTCAAGTGATATTACAAGGTCATTAGCGACATCAACTGCAAAGTATGTATTGTTTGGCGTACCTGAAGATCTTGGCGCAAAAGGAAATCATGGAATCGGCGGTACAGATACTTTATGGATCCCTTTTTTGCAGTCCTTCTTAAATATTCAAAGCAATGATTTTTTTGATGGGGCAGAAGTATTATTGCTCGGTCATTTTGATTTTGGAGATATACAATACCTGATCGACACTACGGCAAGAACACAGGATGAAAAGATAGAAGCTTATCGCCATGCAGTGAATACAGTTGATGATGAAGTGGAGCAACTGGCAAAGATGATTGCAGAAGCTAAAAAGATACCGCTTGTGATCGGTGGCGGACATAATAATTCTTATCCATTAATAAAAGGAACGGCAAAAGGCTGGCATAAAGCCGGTGTTATTCCATTAGCACAAATAAATTGTATCAACCTGGATGCACATGCTGATTATCGTCCCATGGAAGGAAGACATAGTGGCAATGCATTCCGCTATGCTGAAGAAGATGGTTATATGCAGAAGTATTGTATTGTTGGGTTACACGAAAATTATTTACCACAGAATGTATGGATCGATATAGTGAACAATCCTTTTATTGACATTCTTACTTATGAAGATATTTTTGTGCATGAGAAAAGAAATTTCATGCAGGCAGTGGCGCATGCTACAGATTTTACGGATGATGGGCTTACCGGGATCGATGTTGATATTGATTGCATCGAACATACGCTAAGCAGCGCTATGACACCAGTTGGTATTTTACCCAATCATGCACGGCAGTATATTTCATTTGCAGCAGCTCAAAGCAAACCTGCTTATCTACATATTTGCGAAGGCGCCACCAGGTTATCAGATGGAAGAGCGGATTCAACAAGCGGTAAGCTTGTTAGCTATTTAGTGAGTGATTTTGTAAAAGGAATGAATCCACAACAATAAATACCACTTTGAGGTAATATTCAGAAGACAGGAATAGAATATTTTCGCTAAGTCTTATGTATGAAAAAGCTATTCCTCATATCCGCCTATATATTTATTCCTAAATTATTTTTTGCACAAACCAAAGACCTGCCTGATTGCAAGACGATCAAAAAAGAAATAGCCGAAGTACATAATTCATTTGATAATATAGTTGAAAAGTTCAGATCAAAAGAAGATAAAGTTTCACTGATTAAAACTTATTTTTCGGATTTCAGCATTTGCAGCGAAAAAGGAAAGATAAAAGACTATGGAAGAAATATTGAGTTCATTTTTTACTTTACAGATGCTTATTATAATGGCAGCCGGCTTGAGTTCAGAAATTTTTATAAAAGGATATTTAAAAAAATAAAAGATGAGTTTGCAGCCACTCATGTTTATAAAATATCTAAGGAGCAATCTGCTAAGTCAAGTTATTTTTATGAAAAGGGTAAGGAAATGACATCCTCAAAAAGAAATATAAAACTGTTGCTTTCTTATAAAGATCCTGTTGATAAAACAACAGCGTATTCGGTCTCACTTATTTTTGATTATTATCCCAAAAGATAAAAGCCTGTTATTGAAACAGGCTTTACATTTTAATTGCTTTGAGGGATCTTTAATTTCCAACCGGGTTCTATATGATCAGGGTCTTTCACTTTGTCTTTGTTTGCTTCATATATATCTTTCCATTTTACACCATATTTTTTACCGATCTTGGAAAGACTATCACCTTTTACAACGGTGTATTCTGCTGATGTACCGGCAGTATGCGGTACACTGATATTCATTACCAGGTCGCCTGCACGATAATCGGGATCGATTCTATTGTAAACATCCCATATTTTTTTCTTTACATCTTCTGAAGGTGCGATGCCATCAATATAAAGAACTCTATCCTGCTCTCTTACTTGCAAGCCGGTTACACCGGATGCGTTCGCAACGTTTATCAACTCATTGTATTTTTCTTTTAGTGCCATAGTTGCCTCCTTATGATTTTATGGTTAATTTATTTTCAATACTTTTTGGCTTAAGCGAATTTAATGCCGCCATCAATTGTTGAAGATCGGCTCGCTTGATCTCGCCAGTGAGTGTAATAACGCCATTCTGTATGGTAGCGTTTACGCCGGGATAAGGCTTAATGGTATTATCTACACTTGCCTTAAGTGGGTCATCGGCTGTTATCACGACAGCCGGAGGTGTTATAGACAAATTGTTAGTAACAGATTTTACCCCATTAACACCTCTTGCTGCTGTTTCTGCGGCTGTTTTTGTTGCCTCATCTTTTACTTCACCAGAAAGTGTAACGACACCATCGTTCACACTTGTTGAAACTGTTGAAGGACCTACGTTTGCTGCAATTGCTTTGTCAACGGCTGTTTTAACATCAGCATCTGATGTTTTTGAATTACAGGATGTCGTTGAAACAATTAATAAAAGTGCCGGAACCGCAAACATTAGCATAATTCTCTTACTCATAGTTGATTTGTTTAATATATGATAAATGACCTTAGGTGCAAAAGAGTTGAAACTTGTAATATTTTTTAATAGCATTGAGATCTCATGATGGATAATTTTTACTTATTGAAAATCGTGCCATCATGAACTTTGCTCATGTGAATAGAGGAAATGTTAATAACAAATCAATACACGGAGGAAGTGATTTTTATGTCAGTTTTACTGAATGCAGTTTTATATCGTGCTAAAACTTTTGTGGCTTCGGTATTTTTCTTTTGCAAAAGCAATGCCTTATACAATCCATATAATGCCCAACCATTCTCATTATTGTTTAGTAGATCTTTTCTAAAAATATTTTCAGCGTTCACTCCATCATTTTGCAGCAAGTATGCATTGCCTAAATAATGTTTTGGGTTTAGCAACCAGTCTCTTGGTTCATTGTAAACCATATTGGCTTCAATAGAATCTGCAGTTTTATAATGCCTGATAGCGCCGTCATATAATTTTTTGTCTTCATGAATTATACCAAGTAATATTTGTTCTGCCACATTTGCACCAACTGAAGGTGCAGAAAACGGACTCATAGGAATAGAAAGTGAACTATCCTTCATAAATTCACGCATTGCATCCAATTCGTTTGAAGCGGCAGACCGATCTTGTTTTCTTGAGTAAGCGATGCCTCTTGCAAAGTGATAAAGAACATTTCTATAAATATGTGCCTTGTCCGGTTGAGGTTCCTGAAGTATTTCATCCCATTTACCAAAACGGATCTGATTAAATACCGGTGTCATATGAATGTATTGCGCAAGATTACCAAGCGGTGCTGGTAGAGTAAGGTAATCAACCAATACACTTTCCCTTGTTTCCAATGAAGCAGCTTTTGCTATATTATAATTGCCTGCAAGCATTGCATTATTAGCTTTCATATGCAGGTTATGAATGATATAAAGAAAATCTGCGCCGGTGACAGGAGCATACAAGGGAATAGATCTTTTATAACTATTAACTGCATTTACATTTACTTCAACTCCTTTGTTGTATAATCCGGTTCGTAAATAAATATGTGAAGGCATATGTACCACATGTGAAAGACCGGGGTTTAATTTACCTAAACGATCTGCACTTGGTAATGCTTTTGCCGCATAAGGTGATGGCTCCATCACATGAATGTAATAATGATTAGCACCGGGATGATTGGGCGTTTTTGCCAATACTTTTTCTAACACTTCTCTTATTAATGGCGTCCATGGTTTTGGAGTGCCATCAATATTCCAAAGATCCCATGGATGCTGCAGCATCATAGCATCTGCATACAAAGTGGCGACATCCGCATCATCGGGAAATTTTTCATAGGCTTCTTTCATTTTATCTACATAAAGCTGATTAAGCATTGCTCTTGTTTGGGAAGAATCATACGAATAACGAATCCGCTGCGCTTCTATCAATGCTATTTCTTTTTCCGTGCATCGGCCAGAAAATTCAATTGCTTTGCCACTGGCAGATAATGCTTCGGGTGATGCGGAATATCCATAATCATTGATGTTAGGCCCATAAGCTAATGCCTGCGCCCAATGCAGCAGGGGAGAATTCTCATCAAACTTTTCAGCTTTTTTAAATGAAGCCATCGCTTCAATAATATGAAAGCTGTAGTACATGTTAATGCCCTGGTTAAAGTAGAATTGAGCACTATCACTTTTGGTAGAAATTTTCCATTTGTAAATTCCGGCACCGGGAATAGGAGGGATGTCTGTTTCTTCCAACCAGTCTTTTAATTTATTCCAATCGGGACCGCAGCGAAGGATATTTTTCTTTTTGAATTCAGTAAGATCTAATGAGGATTTTTTTTGCTTTTCATTAAAATGAAAAATAAATAAAATGAAGGCGGATAAAGCAATAACTGAAAAGGATAAGTGCGGTTTCATGCAAGACTTGTTTGGAAACCAAAAGTTAAGAAAAAAACCACAGAGGCACAAAGGCACAGTGATACATGGAGCCATCTCTGCATTCCTTTTTGTACTTCGTGAATCTGGGGTTAAAAATTAATTCTGCTTTGCTTCTAGCGCAACTATAGTATCAAAAACCTGTTCATATTGTTTGTTCAATTGAGCAAGTTCAGAAGCGGCTTTATTATAGGAAGCTTCGGCCTGAATAAATTTTTGCTTATCCGAATAAGTCGAAGGATCAGTCAGCGCAGCTTCCAATTCATTTTTTTGTTTTGTTAGCACAGCTACCTTTTCTTCTAATTGTTGAAAGATCCTTTGTTGTTTCTGAAGTTCCTTTTTATGCTCCTTATTAATAGGCGAAGTAGTTTGAGGATTGTTGTTTGGAGTTTGAGGTTTTGATTCTTGCTTCGTATTTGATTTTTCTAACTGGATTGACTTCTTTGACTCCCGACTCTGAACTTTTGACTCCGAACTTGCTTTCGCCATTCTTTCTTTCCATGCTACATACTCTTCGTACCCGCCTTTAAATTCTTTTATTTCATGATCTACGATCTCCCAGATCTTATTGGCTGTTTTGGAAACGAAATACCGATCATGGCTCACCAACACAAAAGTTCCTTCATATTTATTCAGCGATTCGATCAGCAGATCACAACTATGCATGTCAAGGTGATTGGTTGGCTCATCAAGCAAC
>JBIOVR010000135.1:0-7180 GCA_044867875.1 Chitinophagaceae bacterium | reverse complement strand
GAATCCTTCAATTTCCGATCTCTTTTTTTCATCTACAGCATAAAAAGCATTGTTAATCAAATTAAGAATAACCCTGCCAATATCTTGCGGTATGATATTTATTTTACCAAGGCTATTATCAAAATCAGTTTTGAAATTTGCATTGAAAGATTTGTCTTTTGCACGAAGACCATGATATGATAGCCGTAAATATTCATCAGCTAAAGCATTAATATCTACTGGTTCTTTTTGTCCACTGCTGCGGCGGCTATGCTGCAGCATTCCTTTTACGATTGCATCAGCTCTTTTACCGTGATGATTTATTTTTTCTTCATTCTCTTTAATATTTCTCAAAATTGTCTTTGTCTCGTCCAAATTCCCTTTATTCATTTCCTGTTCCGCTTCGTCGATCAGTTCTGTATTTACATCAGAGAAATTATTGACAAAATTTAAAGGGTTTTGAATTTCATGTGCAATGCCTGCAGTAAGCTCGCCAAGAGAAGCCATTTTTTCTGATTGAACAAGTTGCGATTGAGTAGACCTTAAATGAGTAAGTGTAGTTTCTAAAACTTTATTTGCTTTTTGTTTCTGCCGGTTGTTACGATAAAATATGATAGCAAGTAATAAAAATAATCCTACTGCACCCATTAAAACATACATTTTGATCCTGCTCTTAAACTTTTCTTTCTCTTGTTGGATTTCCTGCTGCCGCTGTTGTTCGTTGATCGCTAATAGTTGAAGCTTATGAGTTTTTTCAGGGCCAAAAAGACTATCATTCATTTCCAATGATATTTCATGATAGTAGTAAGCACTATCCAACCTGTTTTTTTGCTTATATAATTTTGCAAGTATCCTGCTGGCAGCAAGCACATTTGTTTTTTGAAATGATCTATGCCCGTTATTAAATGCAAGCAATGCGTAATAAAGACTCGAGTCGGGGTTATTTTTAATGTTAAAGAAATATTCAGCAATTTGGAATTGAGAACCACTGATATTTAACAGATCATTGTTGCTAATAACCTCCCCGTAATAGCCAAGGGCCTTATCATAATTACCCAGGCGGTATTGTACATCTCCAAGATGTCTTAATACAAGTGACCTCAATGGACTCCTGCTAATATCCATAGATTTTATCCTGGTTAGGACCTGGTAAGCTTGTTGATGGAAAAACAAAGCAGAGTCAAGAATATTTAATTGTTCATAAGCAACCCCGATGTTTGTCAAACCGAAGCAAATCATTATTGTAAATGAATATCTTTCGTTTATTTCTTTTGCCTGGAAAAGATAGTTAAGACCTTGTCTTGACTCTCCCAAATCAACATAAGCGACCCCGATGAAATTCAAACAACCTGCTTCCATTTCCTGGTCACCTATACCTCTGCTTATTTGTAATGCATGGAACAATGCCTCTAAGGCCTGCGGAAAATCGCCGCCGAGCCGGTGATCTTCGCCTAGCGTAAGTAATGCATCCCCTTCCCCTCTTACAAAATTTAATTGACGTGAGAGTGAAAGAGCTTCTTCAGCAATAATTACTGATGAATCCGGTTTCGAAAAACGATATTCACCTGCGATGCCAATCAATCTTTTGACCTCGTTAGTATCCTTTGGATGTTGTGATAATGTTTTATCGGAATTATCCTGCGCAGCAATTTGCACCGAAAAAAAGAATAAAGAAAAAAGCAATGGCAGCTTAAAAAAAATTCTTTTCATTACAGGTTTAATAAAATGATAATAAATTCCGATCTTTCATTCTCTTTCGTCTCTATTTTCAATCATCCCCTCCATTATATATCATAAGGTCTGACTAAAACTAACGCTTATTTGCGTTGCCTGAAAAGCCATTCCATCATTAAAGGATCACTATAAGCCCCTAACCATGAAAAATGTCCTACTTCCGGATATTGTGTAAATCCGGGATGAGCTCCTGCTTTCGTCAATGCCTGCAACATTTCGAGTGAATAAACAGGACTTACAGAAGGATCTTCCGCTCCATGAAATATCCAGATCGGCATATGTGCTATAGCTGACGCTTTTGAAATATCCCCACCTCCGCAAACCGGAACAGCCGCCGCAAATAATTTTGGATATCGCATTATAGCGTCATAAGTCCCGAAACCTCCCATTGAAAGACCGGTAATGTATATTCTTGTGGTATCAACACGTAATGTCTTTTTAAGTTTATCAATTAACTCAATAAGCAATTGCATTGGTTTAGTAGGTGATGGCAGCAGACTCATCTGCGTACTATTTCTGTCACGGTTAAAATTTGACCAACTCACATTCGAAGGACATTGCGGAGCAATAACAAAAGCCGGGTACCGTATCATATTTTCGTCCGATGCAAAATTCATTGCCCCCCATTTCAATTGCGCTTCATTGTCGTTACCCCGTTCACCAGAACCATGTAAAAAAATTACCAGTGGAAATCTCCGCAAAGTATCGGCATCAGGAAAGAGCTGACGATAAAGCAACGTGTCGCCTTTATCATTAATATAGCTATTGATGCTAAACTTTGAAGATGATTGTGAAAATGCAGTTTGCAAATTCACAGAAAGAATAATTGTCATTAAAAAAGTAAGAGGCTTCATATCTTTTAGATTTAATTATAAGATGTTGGAAGTGCAATAACAAAAACAGATCCTTGGCCTTCTTTCGTTTCTACTTTTAACTCTCCCCCATGTGTTTTTACGATGTCATAACTCAGTGACAACCCCAAACCTGTTCCTTGTCCTGTTGGTTTCGTAGTAAAGAAGGGTTGAAAAATTTTATCCAATACTTTTTGTGGTATACCATTACCATTGTCACTCACTTTTATTTCAACTTTCCCATTACTCCTTTTTGTACTTACTGAAACAGTTGGCTCATATCCGTTTTGATTGTGTTTCTTCTTTTCATCAACTGCATAAAATGCATTGTTGATCAAATTGAGAATAACCCTGCCGATATCCTGCGGAATAATATTTATTTTACCAATGCTTTCATCGAAATCAGTTTTTATGGTTGCATTGAATGACCTGTCTTTTGCTTTTAAGCCATGATAAGCTAATCTTAAATATTCATCTGCTAATACATTTATATCTGTTGGTTCTTTTTGTCCGCTGCTTGTTCTCGAATGCTGCAGCATTCCTTTCACAATGGCATCGGCTCTTTTACCGTGATGAGTTATCTTTTGCTCATTGTCTTTTATATTGTCAGCAATTTCTATGGCCGATTGCGTATTGCCTGTTGCCAACTCAGTTTTTAATTCATCTACTAATTCAGTGTTTACATCTGAAAAATTATTGACGAAATTCAACGGGTTTTGAATTTCATGTGCAATACCAGCTGTGAGTTCACCAAGCGAAGCCATCTTTTCTGATTGGATAAGTTGCTGTTGTGTTGCTTTTAAATTATCATATGCCTGTTCAATTTTTATTTTTGCTTTGTGCTTTTGCCTGTTATTTCTGTAAAAAATTATTGCAAGCAATAACAATACACCAATACCTGCCAGTAAAAAATAGGTTCTCATCTTATTTTGATAAGCCACTTTTTCTCCTTCAATTCGCTGCAGTCTTTGTTGTTCATCGAGGTTAAGTTTTTGAAATTCGGCCAGGCTTTTAATTCTCCGCTGGTTAATACTATCATTGGTCACCTGCGCAAGTGCGAGGTATTTATAAGCACTATCAAATCCACCGTTTAACTGGTAAGCATGGTAAAGGCCTTCATAAGCATCGCCCAAATTATATTCTATCTGTGTGATCTTTCCCATTCTCTTCATGGCATCCAGGCTTTTCACAGCGTAATAAACACTTGAGTCTTTTTGCATAGAATTGGAATACGAAGTTGCCAGGCCATGATACGACCTTGTAAGTGCATCTGTATTATTTTGTTTTAATGCGGATCCAACACTTTGATGAAAATATTGAACTGCCTGGATCGTATCCCCTTTCATCAAGTGGATCTTACCGGTATAATACAGGATCGTCGACAAATATTTTTCCCAACCAGAGCTCTTTATAATTGATGCTGCGTCATTTTCATGATGCAAAGCTGAATCAAGTTTTCCCATTTCCATGTAGATGCGTCCCAGATTAAGACTGGCAAGCAGCGAACGTGCATAGCTATTTATTTCAACAGCAATTCTTTTCGCTTCTTTAAAATGAATGATCGCTTCTTCCCTGTTCATGGTTTCCCGCATCAGTATCCCATAGATATGATGGGCACAATTCAGTGCATACAATCTTTTTTCCTTTTCAACCCTAAGAGTACCGACGTTCCAGTAGCTTTTTTCGTTTGCTTTGTTTTCACTTAATGCAAAAGAAGCCAGGATACTTTGCAATGATTCCGCATACCGGCCCATATTTAGTTCCTGGTAACCTTTGCGGCTGAGGATATGTGCTTCGTTCAGTTTTTTATTATTTCTCCGGCTGATCTGTAAACATTGATCAGCATAAAAAAAAGCACTGTCCCGGTTCACTTCTTCATAATAGTCATAAAGTTTGTTGCCGGTATCATAAAGAATAGAATCATTGTTTGCGCCTACAAAAAATATTCTTCGCAGGCTGTCTCGTAACAAGTCCTGTGCATTGGAAAGAACAGGGAACAATAAAAGCAAAATTATTTTTGAAAAGCTCCTCATCGTGTTGTTTGATTGACTGGCAATTGAATAATGAATTCCGATCCTTCTCCTTCTTTTGTTTCAACCTTCAACTCACCTCCATGACCTTTTGTTACAATATCATAAGCCAAACTCAAACCCAAACCAGTACCCTGTCCTGTTGGCTTTGTAGTAAAGAAAGGCTGAAATATTTTATCTAAAACTTTTTGAGGAATACCATTGCCGTTGTCTCTCACTTTTATTTCAACTTTTCCATTTGCTTTGTTTGTACTTACTGTAACTGTAGGCTCATAAACATTGGCTCTTACCTTCTTTTTTTCATCTACAGCATAAAAAGCATTGTTGATCAAGTTCAAAACAACTCTGCCAATTTCTTGTGGTACTATATTTATTTTTCCAATGCTATTATCAAATTCAGTTTTTGTTATTGCATTGAAAGATTTGTCTTTGGCACGAAGACCATGATAAGCAAGTCTTAAATATTCATTTGCTAATGCATTAATATCAGTTGGCTCTTTTTGTCCGCTGCTTGTTCTTGAGTGTTGCAGCATTCCTTTTACAATTGCATCGGCTCTCTTACCATGATGGTTTATTTTTTGCTCATTTTCTTTAATATCATTCAGCATCGCTTTTACTCCGGCATCATTCCCTTTATCCAATTCCAGTTTTGCTTCTTCTAACAGTTCAGAATTTACATCTGAAAAATTATTGACGAAGTTTAATGGATTTTGTATCTCATGAGCTATACCAGCAGTGAGTTCTCCCAGTGACGCCATTTTTTCCCTCTGCACCAACTGCTGCTGGGTTTCTTTTAATTCAGCATACGCTTTTTCAATTTTGGTTTTTGCCTTTTGTCTTTGCCTGCTTATTCTGTAAAACACACCTGAAAGCAACAAAAGCAACCCGATACCACCCAGTAATAAATAAGTGCGTACCCGGCCTCTTATCTGTATTTTTTCTTTTTCCAGCTCCTCCAGTCTAATTCTATCCTGGAGAAACAGCTGCTGAAACCCGGCCAGGCTTTTTACATAATCTTTGTTATACTTATCTTTTGCCTCCTGAGTAAGGACCAGGTATTTGAATGCGCTGTCTTTTTCATTATTCAGTTGATAGGATTGATACAGCCTTTGATATACCTCTGACAGTGTTGGTGACAAGCTCCGGGCTTTTAACGCATAGTACAGGCTGGAGTCTTTTTGCTTCACAGCAAGGTAACAGGACGACAGGCCAAGACAGGCCTCGGTGGTAGCGACCCTGTTCAAATCTTCTTCGGCAGTTTTCAGTCCTTCATAGTAGCTTTCCAGCGCCTCCCTTATCATTCCTTTGTTTAAAAGAATCGCTCCTTTACTGTTATAAATAAGTTCGATATTATACCTCAGGTTTTTCTTTTTCGCAGTCCGCTCAGCAAGGAGAGTATAATACAGTGCAGAGTCAGGCATATCCAGGCCAATATATGCCCACCCTATATGGTTGTAACGGTGATGAAGCAAACTGAAATTGTCAATCTCGTCCGATATTCCAATTGCTTTTTTATATTGATTTATGCTTTCCCTGTAGTTATTGGTATGTAAAAGGAGGTCGCCCAAAGTTACTTCCAGGAACGCTTGAATTTCGAGGCGCTGCTTTCTGAAATTGCCATCAGGCGGATAGAAGTAATGGGTTTTTTCATGTTCGGGATTCCTGGCAATCTCCAGCGCTTTCATAATTGCCTGCCACGCATTAGAGTAATCACCACGAAAGTAATAATAGTACATGACTGTCTTCTGCGCTTCAGCTTCTGCTAACCGCTTACCGTTTTCATTACTATTACCTGAGGCCAGACTGGCATAAAAAAAAGCAGAATCCTCATTTTTAAACTGGTAAAAGTTACTCAGCGTTATGCTCATTTGAAACCGGACAGAATCATTAGAAGAATTATTCAGCACCCCTCTCATGCTGTCTATTTTTTGTTGCTCTATTCGGCCCAATGCTAATTGTTGGGCATAAAGCCAGCATGGTATCAACACAAGAAAGATTGTAACTTTAATCTTCGCCATAGTGTAATTCTAGTTAACCGGCAAATAAATCAGGAAAACAGCCCCTTCATTCTCCTTCGTTTCCACCTTAATTTCTCCATCATGTGCTCTTACAATATCATAACTTAATGATAAACCCAGACCAGTTCCCTGCCCTGTTGGCTTAGTGGTAAAAAACGGCTGAAATATTTTATCCAATACTTTTTGTGAAATACCATTGCCGTTGTCCTTCACACTTATTTCAATTTTACCATTATTCTTTTTTGTACTTACTGAAACAGTCGGTTCATATCTGTTTTGTACTGAACCTGCCGAAATATGTTTCTTTTTTTCATCAACAGCGTAAAAAGCATTGTTGATCAAATTCAAAATAACTCTTCCAATATCCTGTGGAATAATTTTGATTTTACCGATGCTTTCGTCAAACCCAGTTTTAATTTCTACATTGAATGACCTGTCTTTTGCTTTCAGGCCATGATAAGCTAATCGCAAATATTCATCAGTTAATGCATTTATATCAGTTAGTTCCTTTTGTCCGCTGCTGCTTCGCGAATGTTGCAGCATTCCTTTTACAATAGCATCAGCTCTT
>JBIOVR010000134.1:0-3654 GCA_044867875.1 Chitinophagaceae bacterium | reverse complement strand
ACCAAGACCATAATTTTTAACCTCATAACCTATTACATTTCCCTGTGCATCTTTTACTGCTTCACGAAATATTGGTACCCAACCATCTACAGTCGAAATAACCCAATAAATAGAATAAATAGTTATTGCCAATGGAGCAATTATCAATAACCCCTGCAGGAAATATTGGATGATCTTTTTCCACTTAAAAGGTTCTTTTGGAAGAATTTTTTTAAACGCTCCGTCATTTTCCATAACTCAAATTTAGGACAAAGAAAAATGGACGGGCGGCAAAATATGTGGACGGAAACTTTGGCAACGTAAAAAGTTTCCTTAGTTTTGTGCCCCCCTTAAAGCAATTGGGACTGTGATTATGGAAATACAAGAAAGAATAAGGCAGAAGGCGGATGAGTTGTTCAGGCGTTATGGGATCCGCTCCGTGACAATGGATGAGATCGCAACGCAACTCGGCATGTCCAAAAAAACGATTTACCAGTATTATACTGATAAGGATCAACTGGTCGATGCGGTGGCAGTAGATGAAATTCATTATTCGCAGGAATGTTGTACGAGAGATGCAGCTGTTTCAGCAAACGCCATTGAAGAGATATTCCGTGTAATGGAATTTGTTGAGATCATGTTTAGAAACATGAACCCCTCTATGCTGCATGACCTGGAAAAATATCATCCCGGGGGTTTTAAAAAATTTCTTGAACATAAGAATAAGTTCCTCTATGATATGATAAAGAAGAATATTGAAAGAGGGATAAAAGAAGAATTATACCGGCCTGAAATTGATATTGAGATCATGACACGATACAGACTGGAAAGTTTGATGTTAGGATTTAATGCAGATTTATTCCCTTCTTCAAAATTTAATCTTGCGAAACTTCAGCAAGAGATCCTTGAACATTTTTTATACGGGCTTGCCACCTTAAAAGGCTACAAACTCATTTTAAAATATAAGCAACAACGATTAAACAGATGACCTATGAGATATTTAACGAAAACCATATTGATCGCTTTGATCCTCGTAAACCTTTTCCAGGTAAATATAAATGCGCAGCAGCCGCAACAGCCACAGGTTTACCAGATCACTGCCAAAGATGCGATTGACATTGCATTTAAAAATTTAGCTGATCTGAAAAATGCACGGCTTGATTATAAAATGGCCGAAGCAAAGAACAAAGAATTCACCGGGCTTGCATTACCGCAAATAACGGGTTCTGCGCAGGGAAATCATTACCTCACCTTGCCCCTGATCCAATTCCCTGATGGATCCGAGGTCCAGATATATGATGTATTGCGACAGGAGGGAGTAAAGGATGGATCAGGCGCCCCAATTACCAAGAAGGGTGAATTTAACTATCGCAATTTTAGTTTTATAACTCCATGGAATGTGAATGCTGGCGTTAGTGTAAATCAATTATTATTCGAGCCGCAGGTATTTGTAGGATTACAGGCAAGAGATGAATTGCTTGTTAACAGCGAGCTGCAGTTAAAAGTGACTGAAGAGAATGTAAAAGAGACAGTCTATAAAAATTATTATGCTGTTTTAATATCTCAGAAGCAATTGGGATACCTGGTGGAGAGCATCAAGCGGTTGGAAAAGCTTGTGCATGATCAAAATGAAATGTTCAAAAATGGTTTTGTTGAAAGACTTGATATTGATAAAACAACCGTTAACCTCAACAATACCAAAACATCTGAGATCCAGCTTCGAAATGCAATGAACAACGGGGTAGCTGTATTAAAGATGAATCTTGGCTTGACACAGGCCGATAGTCTTATTTTAAAAGATACATTAAGCTCCGATGGTATCAGGCAGGGAATTCTTGAAGATGATTTTAGTTATGAGAACAGGAATGAAGTAAAACTTTTGAATAGTGCCATTAAGTTGCAGAATTATGATATACGTCGCCACAAGTTATCTTACTTCCCAACGGTATCTGCTTTCTATAATTTCCAGGAAAACGGCCAAAGACAAGGTGGAGATGCCGCAGGTTCCCAACCCTGGTTTTGGTATAACACCAATCTCATTGGCCTTAATGTGAATGTCCCCATTTTCGATGGCTTTCAAAAAAAGAACAGGATCAGGCAATCCAAATTCACATTGGAAAAAGTTCAGAATACGCTTGACATGACAAAAAAGGCGATCGACATGGAGAAAACAGTTGCGAGAAACTCACTGTTAAATGCAATAGTTGCGATGGATGCACAGGAAAAAAATATGGAACTGGCAGTAAAGGTCTACAACTCGGTAAAAACAAAATATGAACAAGGAGTTGGTTCAAGCTTCGAGTCATTACAGGCCGATACAGATCTGCAACAAGCACAGTCAAATTATTTCAGAGCAATGTATGAAGCAGCACTTGCAAAAATTAATTACCTGAAAGCTCTTGGAAAATTATAATACTACATATAAACTATTTAAAATAAAACCGGAAACCATGAATAAGTTTTTGATGATCCTAATAACTGTAACTGCAATGATCATTACATCGTGCAGCAGCGGAGCAAAAGAAGAAAAAGGAGATCTGAATGATAAGAAAGTAAAGCTTGAAAAGCTGAAGGCTGATAAAACAAAATTGGAAACAGATATAGCAAAGCTGGAAGACGATATAGCAAAACTGGATCCATCTTCAAAAAACGACAAAGCAAAATTGGTTTCAGATGCACCTGTAACACAGCAGGATTTTACTCACTATATAGAACTGCAGGGAAGAGTTGATGCTAGTGATGTAGTGATAGTAACGCCAAGAGGAATGCCTTCACAGGTAAAAGAGATTTATATACAAAGAGGAGCTACGGTGAAGAAGGGACAATTGCTTCTGAAACTTGACGATGCCATCGTACTTCAGCAATTAGAAGGATTAAACACACAATTGGAGTATGCAAAAAATATGTACAACCGTACAAAAAATCTTTGGGACCAGGGCATTGGAACAGAAGTACAATTAATAACTGCAAAAAATTCTGTTGACAACCTGGAAAAGCAAATTGCTACTGTGAAAGAAAACTGGAAAACAACGTTTGTATATGCTCCCATCAGCGGGACTGCAGATGTAGTAAATATTAAAGCAGGGGAAATTTTTAATGGCGCTTCACCTACTGGTCCGCAAATACAATTGGTTAATACGAGTAGCATGAAAGTTGTAACCGAGGTTCCGGAAAATTACCAGGAAAGAGTAAAGAAAGGATCACAACTTAAAATTTCAATTCCTGATGCGGGGATCAAGGATGTAGATGCAGTGATCTCAGTAACAGGTGCCAGCATTGCCAGCACAACAAGAGCGTTTTTTACGGAAGCAAAAATTAAATCATATCCAGGCTTACGATTAAACCAGGTGGCGCTTGTACATATAAAAGATTATTCTGTACCAAACGCTATTATAATACCAGTGAATCTTGTTCAGTCAGATGAAAGCGGAAAATATGTTTATGTGATAGCGAAGGAAGGGGAAGTGATGAAAGCCAGAAAAAAAACTGTAAATGTGGGAGAGGTTTATAGTGGAATGATCGAAGTGAAAGCCGGACTGACTGCAAACGACAGGATCATTACCGAAGGTTATCAATCTGTTTATGACGGGCAAACAGTAACAACAGTAGCAAAATGAGTTAGCTGACAATCAAATTTTTTTTATGAATGTTTTTGAACAAATAGCACATAAGTTT
>JBIOVR010000133.1:0-15028 GCA_044867875.1 Chitinophagaceae bacterium | reverse complement strand
CAGCGATTACTCCTGTCAGTATTATAAACCCTAAAGCCCGGAACCAAAAAGAAGAATCGCTATAATCAACAAATAATTTTTTATCGGTTAATGTTCCAAAAGCAGGCAATGAGATCTGTACAATGATGATCGCAAGAATACCAGCTAAAAATGCGATCAATATAGATTCTCCGATAAATTGACTTACGATCCATCTTTTTTGTGCTCCAACAACCTTACGGATGCCTACTTCTTTTGCTCGCTTCTCACTACGTGCAGTGCTCAGATTCATAAAATTGATGCAGGCGATCAGTAATATAAAAACGGCGATAATCCCAAACAGTCTTACAAATTCTATCAATCCGCCGTCTTCAATTCCATTTTTAAAGCTCGAGTACAATCTCCAGCGACTAATAGGATACAAAAACATTTCCCAGTCCGGACCGTCTTCCTTGTAATACTTCACCTTTATTTTTCTGATCTTTTCATTAGCTGCTGTGAAAGAAGTATTCTCTTTCAAAAGAACATAGGTGCGGGTTGAATTATTTCCCCAGGAACTATCGTCTCCCCCGGTCTTTCTTAAATATTCCCATGGCATTAAGTACTCGAAATTAAACCGGGTATTATTCGGCAGATCTTTTAAAACGCCTGTTACCGTGAAATTATCCTTATTATCGATCTTGATGACCTTACCCATCGGGTCTTCATCACCATAAATTTTTTTAGCAAGGGCTTCAGTGAGTATAATTGAATAGCCATTGTTTAATGCTGTTTGCGGATCTCCTTTTATTAAAGGGAAACTGAACATTTGCAAAAAACCAGTGTCCACCATATTACCCGGAACACTAAGTCTTTTTTCTCCAATTGAAAACAAAAATTTTCTTTGCCAATGCACTCTTACCGCCCTTTCTATTTCAGGTATATCTTTCTCCACTGTTCGTGCAAGAATTTTTGGAGTCGTATTCCAGCACTGAAGCTTGCCGCTAAATTGAGCTTTGTTCCATGCCTCATAGATCCTTGCCTTTTCTGAGTGAAACTGATCATAATTTTTTTCATTCTGTATCCATAAAAAAATGAGAGTGGCAGCTGCCATGCCGATAGCAAGGCCGGAAATATTAATTATCGAAAAAGATTTATTGCGTAACAAGTTTCGCCAGGCAATCTTAAAAAAATTTGTTATCATGTTACTACACTTTATTCAGTTCGTAATGACTTTACCGGGTTCGCAAGTGCCGCTTTTATTGCCTGGAAACTTACGGTCAGCAATGCAATTGCCAACGCAGCAATAATTGCAATCCCAAATACCCACCAACTAATGTTAACCCTGTATGGAAAATCTTTTAACCAACTATTCATTGCCCACCATGCAATAGGAAACGCAATAAGAGAGGCGATCAGAACTAACACAAGAAAATTTTTAGACAGCAAGCCAACAATATCAAAGGCGTTTGCACCTAATACTTTTCTTATACCTAATTCTTTCGTTCTTTGTTCTGCACTAAATGCAGCCAATCCAAATAATCCCATGCATCCAACAACAATTGCCATGATCGTGAATATCCAAAGCAAGTCACTCAACTTCGCTTCTGCCTTATACATTGTTGCATAAGTTTCATCCATGAACTTATAATCTAAAGGAAACTCAGGGACAAATTTGCCCCAGACATTATTTATATAAGCAATTGTGTTTTTAATATCTGCAGTTTTTAATTTAACCGCAACTGCAAATACAACCTGTGGGTAAATTTGAATTACAGACGCCGTAACTTTCTCATGGAGGCTTTTATAATGAAAATCTTCAACCACACCTATTACCTTTCCTCTTTTTATCTTGTTGAGTGTATCTTTCGGAGACCATTTATCCCAGCTTATTTTCTGCCCGATCGCCTTTTCCGGTGTACCGAAGCCCCATTCTTTCACAGCAGTTTCATTAATAAGAAAAGCTTCATTTTCATCCGTCGCCATATCTTTAGAAAAATCTCTTCCAGCAATAATTCTTAAACCCAATGTTTTCGCATAATCATGATCGCCTATAAATACATTGGCAGAACGATCCTTTTCACCATCAGCACCAGTTGTCTTAACTCCATCGCCTGCATATAGATCACCCGGCAAACCATAACCTGAAGTGATCGAGACAATATCAGGAGAACGTTTTAATTCAGATTTGAATGCTTCTAAATTCTTTTCCAGGTCTCCCCGTACCTGGAAATAAACAACTTGCTCTTTATTAAACCCAACATCCGTTTTATTTAAAAACTGGGTTTGCCTGTAAACAATAGTTGTAGAAACGATCAGCAGCACAGAAAGTGAGAATTGGATCACAACCAACGCTTGTCTTAACCATGCGCCACTTCCACTGCCAATAAGTTTCATGTTCTTTAAAACTTTTATCGGTTGAAAACCTGATAACACTAAGGCGGGATAAATACCGGCGATCATACCAATCAGAATTCCTGCGGCCAATATTATTAATCCGAGGATTGGGTTGGCAAACGGATTAAACTTTATTGCTTTACCAGTAAACTGATTTAGTAATGGAACAATAAGGAATGTACCAACAATTGCGAGCAACATTGATAAAACGGAAAGCAAGATCGTTTCACCAATAAATTGTATGATAAGTTGTTTTCTTTCTGCACCGATCACTTTTCTTACACCAATTTCTTTTGCTCTTCTGAATGACCGTGCAGTAGCGAGGTTTACAAAGTTGAAACAGGCGATCACTAAAACAAATAAGGCAATAATGGTTAATGCTTTTACATAAGTTTGATTACCCCGAACAGCATTGTCATAAATAAAATCTGCGGACTTAAGATGAATATCTTTTAATGGTTGAAAAAAAGGAAGAAACGTAGAACCGGCTTGAGTCAATGTTGGAAATATTTCCTTTTTCATATGTGCCTGGAACTTATCCTGTAATTGTTGAACATTTGTTCCGGGTTTTAATTTCACATACGTATAAAACTGGTGCCATGTCCATCTTTCCATTCGTGCTTTGGGAATTCCGGCAGTTTGTAACGATACCAGGTAATGAAAATCTAAATGAAAATGATCAGGTAGTTTGGCAAGCACTCCTTTTACAGTCACTGTATCTTTATCGATGAAAAGAGTTTTATTAATTGGGTCCTCACTATTAAAATACCTTTTCGCCAGTTCTTCTGTGAGCACAATAGTTTTTGGTTCAATAAGCGCCGTAGCAGGATCTCCTTTACTAAACTTTAAAGGAAATATCTGGAAGAAAGAGGATTCAACAAACCAACCTTTCTCTTCGTAATTTCTTTTCTCTCCAACCTCCATTAAAAATTTATCGATCGACATTAATATGCGAGTCGTGGTATCAACTTCAGGATAAGTTCGTTTTAAGAAAGTGGCGAATGCCGGCGCTGAAATAGCTGCATAAGTAATATTATCGTTATCTTTTCTTTGCTCGTAAACACGATAAACATTTTCTCCTCCGGCAATTCCTTTATCATACTGCCATTCATCCCATACAAATAATCCAATTACCAGGCAACCTATAATCCCAATGGTAAGACTGGAA
This sequence comes from Chitinophagaceae bacterium, assembly GCA_044867875.1. GTDB lineage: Bacteria > Bacteroidota > Bacteroidia > Chitinophagales > Chitinophagaceae > VBAS01. Next base: position 11,505 of record JBIOVR010000133.1, on the reverse strand, counting down.
ATATTGATGATCGCAAATCCTTTGTAGCGAAGTAAATTCCTGATCGCGGTTTTTAAATAGTTTTTAAACATGGCTATAATATTTATTCAGTTCTTATTGATCTTACAGGGTTAACTATTGCGGCCTTTATTGCCTGGAAACTTATAGTCACAAAAGCAATTAAGACTGCGATAAGAGCCGTCAATGCAAACACCTGCCACGTAATAGATGTCTGGTAAGCAAAATTCTGCAGCCATTTGTGCATAGCATACCAGGCTAATGGCGAAGCAATGATGACAGCTATTATAACCAATCGTAAAAAATCTTTTGAAAGCAAAGTGACAAGTCCGGATACACTGGCACCCAAAACCTTCCTGATGCCGATCTCTTTTCTTCTTTGTTCTGCGGTGAATGTGGCTAATCCGAAAAGTCCCAGGCATGAAATGATAATAGCAATTATCGTAAAGTAATTGATCAGGCTTGCCTGTTTACTTTCAGATTCATAATTCTTTTGAAAATCCTGGTCGAGAAAACTATATTCAAAAGGCTCATTTGGATTTAACTTTTTCCATGTATTTTCTAAAACCGATAAAGATTGTTTTATGTTTACTCCGTTCGAATGCGCAATCAGGTAATTAAAACCTGCATCGGCATCGTTATAAAAACGAAAGGCAAAAGGCTCTATCGATTCATGCAGATCTTTAAAATGAAAATTCCTGACTACACCGACAATCGTAAACCTGTTTTGTTCCCCGTCCCAATCTGCAGCAAGCCATTTCCCAACTGCATCTTGCGGAGAAGCAAAACCAAATTCTTTGACTGCTTCTTCATTGATCACAAAACTGGTAAGTGTATCTGCAGCAAACTCCTTAGAGAATAATCTTCCCGCTACTACCTTAACTCCCAGGGTCTGCAAAAAACTATTATCAACAAGATTAATATAAACCGTCTTTGAATTATTCATTGTTTGTCCCTGGCGATACATTAGCCAGTCTTGGGGATTAAAAATGCCGGGATAAGCCATTGATGTCCCAATTGAGCTAATGCTCGTATTATTTGAGATCTCATCTTTAAAGGCCTGAACGCTGTTCTTCGCCATTGATGTTCTTAACGGAATAACGACCTGTTGTTCTTTTTGAAATCCCAGGTCTTTTTGTTGCATATAACCCATTTGCTTCTCGATCACGATGGATGCAATGATCAAAACAATAGAAATGATAAATTGAAAAACCACTAGCCCTTTACGTAATGAAATAGCTGCAAGCGAATTGCTGAATTTGCCTTTTAAAACTTTAATGGGTCTGAACGAAGAGAGATAGAATGCCGGATAACTTCCGGCAAGAAGGCCTGTAATTAACGCAAGCAAGAAAAACGATCCGCCCAAAATTATTTTCTGTTCAAATGAAATAATCAAAGTTTTACCGGATACTTGCTCAAAAACAGGTAATAAAAGAAAAGAAAATATTAATGCCAATATCAATGCTATTCCCGCCATGATCAACGACTCTCCTAAAAATTGCCTGAGCAATGATTGTTTCTGGGCACCTAAAACTTTTCGTACGCCAACTTCTGCAGCCCGTTTAGCAGAATTTGCTGTAGAGAGGTTCATGAAATTAATACACGCAATTAGTAAAGTAAGTATTGCAATAGAACCGAGAATAAATAAAGTTGTTTTACTGCCACCTGCTATTATACTATTCTTAGCAATACCAGATAAGTAAATATCCGGAACGGGGGTTAGGAAATATTTTCTCTCCTTTCCCATTTGCTTCAACTCGTTGCCGAGATGACGCTGGACAAAGCCTGGAAATTTCGCCGCTAGTTTATTACCATCAGAACTATTCTTTAATAACAGGTATGTGTAAAACATGTTGTTATTAAGCAAACTTGGATTATCATTTGCGAACCTGTTCATTCGTCCACCTTTGAAAGACATAAAAAATCTTGCATCAAGATGTGAGGGGCCCGGAGGATTTGAAAACACACCTGTCACCCTGAAACTGGTATCGCCATTTGTACTGCTTCTTATCCATACTATCTTATTTATAGCTGATCCCTTACCAAAAAGTTTCTGTGCTATTTCTTCATTGATCACTACTGAATTTGGTTCGAGTAAAGCCGTTTTTGCATCACCTTCTTTAAAATGGTAGGTCAGGATCTGAAAAAAATTGGAATCAGCAAGAAAGCCTTTTGTTTCATAGAATGATTTTAGCTTACTGTCATTCCCCGTTACCTGGAATAATGTTTTATCATCTCTGAAGAGATTTAAAAGTCTTGCGGATGCTTCCACCTCGGGATATTCTTGCTGGATCAATTTGCCCAATGGTGCCGAACTATTGGCTCCTGGCTCACCAACTCCCTGGTCAATAAAAACAGTGCCCAGTCGAAATATACGATTCGCATTTTTGTGATACGTGTCATAACTTATTTCATGATAGATATATAATGAAATAAGGATACAGCAAGTAAGACCTACGGAGAGTCCGAATATATTGATGAAAGAAAATACTTTATTTTTCGCCAGGTTTCTCCACGCAATCTTTAAATAGTTTCTTAACATAATTAATTTTTTTATAGTAGTTCTACAAAATCATATAAATCATGGTTCTGTTTTATTCCGTTCTCAAACTCTTTACCGGGTTCATCAATGCCGATCTTACAGAATGAAATCCTACCGTTGCCAATGCGATCAATATTGTTGCAACTGAAGCTGCAATAAATATCCAGCCCTGCACAGGAATTCTAAATGCAAAATCCTGCAACCACTGGTTTCCTGCATACCATGCTAATGGAATAGCAATAAGAATAGCAATACCGATCATTATTAAAAAATTTTTTGCTATCAGCATCGTGATACTCGTAATATTTGCACCTAACACTCTTCGTATCCCTATTTCTTTTGTTCTTTGTACAGTAGTAAATGCAGCCAATCCAAATAAACCTAAGCATGCAAGCAATATGGCAAGTGTTGCAGCAACTGTAAACAATGTTGAGGAACGTTGCTCACCAACATATAACTTGTTATAATCTTCATCCAGAAAATGATAAGTAAATGGACGGTCAGGTATTCGTTGCTTCCACATCATTTCAAGCCGGCCTAATGTTGGGCGCATATCTTGTCCATTTATACGAGCCATAAAAGCACGGGAATAACCACGACCAAGAAATATTAACATTGGTCCTATTGGCTCACGAAGACTACTGAAATTAAAATCCTTAATTACACCAACCACAGGACCTTCAACACCTTTATTGATAATTTTACCAATAGCCTGTCCAGGTGTCCAACCAATCTTTTTTAACAATGATTCATTAATAATATATGGTACCCGAAAATTTTCGCCATCATTTGATGTATCCATCATTGCAAAATCCGATTGCTGAAAATCACGGCCTGCCAGCAATTGCATCTTCATCGTTTTTGTAAAATCAAGATCAACCGGCATGGCATTTAATGAAATCTCCTTTTTACCATTTTCATCGGTAACAGTTATACCATCACTCCATTCTACAAATTCGGGTGTTTCATAAGCCGCGGTCACTCCTTCCACTCCTGGAACCTGTGTAATTGCTTCTTTAATACTTTGAAAATTGTCCAGCATTTTTCCCGCGATGGGCAATACAGCAATATGCTCTTTATCATACCCGAGATTTTTTGTTTGCATATAATTCATTTGCTGCAAAATGATAGCTGTATAAATTATCAGGAAAACAGAAATACTGAATTGGATCACGATCAAAGATTTGCGAAGTGTTCCACTGCCACCAGTTATGCGAAATCCTTTTTTTAAGACTCCCAGCACTTTTGTTCCCGACAATATCATGGCAGGATAAAAGCCGGCGAGAAAACTCACTATTATTGCAAATAAGGCAAGTGATATAACAGGAACAGGTTGCAACAATATTTCAGAAGTAAACTCTTTGCCAGTAATATTATTAAAATATGGAATTAAAAAAATACTCAGCGCCAATGCAAGAGCTGCTGAAAGAAAAGTAATAACAGTTGACTCGCCGATGAATTGAAAGAACACTTGCTTCTTCGAGGCGCCCAGAACTTTTCGCATTCCTATTTCATTTCCCCTGCCTGTTGATTGTGCAGTAGCAAGATTTGTATAATTAGCAGATGCAATGATCAATATCAGTATTGCAATGACGCCAAACATATATATATATGTCATGTTACCGTTTGGTTCAAATCCTGCCAACGATGACCTTAAGTGTACAGTTTTTAATGGTTCAAGATGATAAGTGAGATAATCATTGCCTTCCAGTTTTGCATCCGTTCTTACTTCACTTGTTTTCATATATCCCGCAATTTGTTGTTGCAGTAATGGAATATCTTTTTTATCTCTCACAAGCAGGTAAGTGATCCAGTTTGCTTCCCACCATTTTTCAGTTTTAACATGATTTCCCAAGTTGAAAAATTGGGTAACAAAATCAAATTTGATCTGTGAGTCCTGTGGCACATCTTCACAGATCGCAGACACTTTCATATCCTTTCCAAATACCGTTATTATTTTATTGATCGCATCCCGATAACTATTCTTACCAAAATATTTTTTAGCCATCGATCTTGTCAATACAATTTTATCAGGCGCATCTAATGCCGACGAAGCATCACCTTCTTCCAGCTGAAAAGAAAATATCTTAAAGAGGGGCTGATCAGCAAAAAGAATTCGTTGTTCATCAAATATCTTTTCACCATACTTAATAATTCCATGACTGATAAACGTCCTTGTGAACTCTTCAACGGCAGGAAATGTTCTTTTAAACTGGGGACCAACTTTAGTTCCTGTGGTTGCGGTTGTATTTACCGTTTCTGCTCTCTTATATTCCATTGTAGCTCTTACGATCCGTTCTGCATTGGCATTGAATTTATCATAGCTTAACTCATGGCTAATAAATAGACCGATCAACAGGCAAGCAGCAAGCCCGATCGTTAAACCGATAATATTAATACCCGAATAAAGTTTGTTTTTACCCAGGTTCCTGAAAGCGGTTTTCAAATAATTTTTAAACATATAATTATTATTATTCAGATCGTAATGATTTTACAGGATTAGCAAGTGCTGCTTTAATCGCCTTGAAACTAACAGTTATTAAAGCAATAATTATTGCTGACAAGCCGCCAACAATAAAGATCCACCAGCTTATATTTATCCTGTATACATAATCCTGCAACCATTGATTCATAAAATACCACGCAACAGGTGAAGCAATAAGGAAGGCGATAGTGATGAGGATGATAAATTCTTTTGAAAAAAGATATACAACACCGCTAACAGAGGCACCCAACACTTTCCTGATACCCACTTCCTTTATTCTTTGTACTGCCATAAATGAAGCCAGTCCATACAAGCCAAGACAACTGAGAAAAATAGCAATGACAGCGAAGATCTTGTAGAGGTTTGACAACTGGTTTTCCTGCTTGTAAAAACTTTCTATTTTATCATCCAAAAACCTGTATTCATAAACATAATTTGGAAATGCTTTCTCCCATATTTTTTTGATGGATTGCATGGAAGAAGCAATGTTTGTGGTTGAAAGTTTTATTGAAGCCTGGCGGTACATCGTGCTGTTTGTGGCAATAAGTAATGGTGCCAGGTCCTGACGTAAAGACCTGTCATTAAAATCTTTCAATACGCCAACGACAGGGCATTTTATCAGACCACCCATTATGCTTACTTCTTTGTTCAATATATCCTCCGGTCTTTTAAGTCCTAAACTTTTCACGAATGATTCATTCACTAAAAATTCCGTTGTAGGACCGGATGGTTTCAAATTTTTTCCGGCTACCAGTTGTAATTTATAAGTCGGCACATAGTCATTGTCGGCGAATTTGGTAATAGCCTGGAAGTCTGCATCCTTTATTGCATGATCAAATTTGAATGTGGTAAACATATTATTTTCATCTTCCATTGGAGAGTTGGAACTGAAGCTTACTGCCTGCACCCCGTTTGACAATAACTGCTGCTTTAAATAATCCGTCAGCTTGACGCCGGTACTGTCCGGACGATAAGGAACATTTACGATCGCATCTTTATCAAAGCCCAGTGGTCGATCCATAAAATAATTCATTTGCTGTACTATAATGAGTGTTCCGATGATCAATGCCTGTGCAATGACGAATTGAAACACTACCAACCCTCTTCTTAATGAAATTCCCTTTGTAGCATTTCCGGCGAGTTTACTCTTTAAAGCATTAACAGGGTTGAAACGTGATAAAACAATGGAAGGATAGAAACCGGCAAGTACGGTTACAACAATTGTTACAACCAAAAGAAATAAAATAACTCCAGGATTGGTTAGTATGTTGAATGAAAGCGAACGTTCTAACAATTGATTTACATAAGGCAATGCAAGAATTGTAATAACTGCTGCAAGTATTACAGCAATTGTAACTATCAAAAAAGTTTCAACGATGAATTGGATCCGCAATTGAGATCTGTTACTTCCCAAAACCTTTCTTACTCCAACTTCCTTTGCCCGGTTAACAGCTTGCGCCGTGGAGAGGTTGATAAAGTTTACGCAGGCAATTAACAGTATGAATGCTGCGATCAGCCACAATACATTGAGCAATTGATGACTGATTGTTTTGTTGCTGTAATTTCCTGCTGCTGCATCGTAATGCACAGCATTTAATGGTTGGATAATATAGCTATCCTTACTGTCAGCAGGTTGTACCTTTCGTGTGTATACGCTTAATTGTTGATTAAAGTTGTTAGCAGACATATTCGGCGGCAACAAAACATAACAACCAAAATCAGGTGCTGATTGATTCCACTGAGGTTGTTGAAATCCGTATTCTTTATCTCCTGTAAAATCTGTTCCGTAGGCAACCACCAATTTTAGCTGAAAGTCTGTATTGGCAGGTATTGTTGCAAGAATGCCTGAAACTTTTAGCGGTGTTGGCGGAAATTGAAACAATCCTGCACCCATGCTATAATATCCTCTTATTTTAATGGTTTTACCTATTGCTGTTTTCCAGTCACCGAAATAAGTTTCTGCGATCTCTTTTGTAAGCAATACATTGTCCGGATCTTTTAATGATTCGTATGAACCTGCAAGCAGGGGAAAATTAAACATGTTAAAGAATGATGGCGAGGTATAGAATACACCGCTTTGCTCTTTAAAATTTTTTACAGGCGTTCCGTTATCATCGAGTACCTGTAACTCATCATTGTGGCTTGCATAGATAGGGGCTACTTGTTCAAGTTGAGGAAAAGCAGTTTTTAGTCCTGCGGGCATTGGAAAAGGAACGTTTTTTCCATAAGTAATAGTTGCTGCGTCTGCATGATGAGATTCAGTCAATACACGATAAATCCGATCTTTCTTTGAATGAAAAGTATCATAGCTTGTTTGAAATTGTATAATGATAAAGATCATCATACAAACGGCAATACCAACAGCCAGTCCGGCAATGTTGATAATAGAGTAATTCTTATTACGGATCAAACTTCTGAATGCGGTTTTGAAATAGTTTTTAAACATGGTTAGGATTTTTATTCTGTTCTCAAACTTTTTACAGGATTCGTTAAAGCAGCTTTCATAGCCTGTGTGCTTATCGTTAAAAAAGCTATCAAGACAGCTATTACCGCTGCAATGATGAATACCCACCAATGAATACTGATGCGATATGCAAAGTCCCGCAGCCATGAATGCATTATATACCAGCCAACAGGTATTGCAATGAATAAAGCAACAATGACCAACTTGAGAAAATCGGTTGATAACAAAAGCAGGATATTTTGAACAGAAGCTCCCAGCACTTTACGAATGCCGATCTCTTTTGTCCGCTGCAAAACATTATAAGCTGATAAACCCAGCAATCCAAAACAAGCGATCAGGATTGCGAGAAATGCGAATATTCCAAACACTTTTCCAAATAACTGATCTGCTTTATATTGTTGGCTAAAGTTTTCGTCAAGGAAAAAATATTCCATAGGATCAGCCGGAAAATATTTATTCCATGTTTTATTAACGGCTGCAATAGTTTGAGGCAGGTTAGCTGTCTGAACCTTCACCGAATAAAAGCCACGGGTATTAGGATACAATAGAAATATCATCGGGTCAATTACTTTTTGCAGACCCTGATGGTGATAATCAGCAAGCACACCTACAATTGTCAATGTATCCCTCCTGCCTCTTCCTAATTTGCTATTGATAGCGTCATTAGGGCTTTTATACCCTAACAATTCGACAGCCTTTTGATTAAGAAGTACTCCCCTTTCATCTGTTTTAAAATCCTTTGAAAAATTTCTGCCGGCAAGTAATTTTATTTCGTAACCGGGTACAAAATCATAATCAACTCCCATATAATAAAGTGTGACAGATGTTTCATTCTGCGAGTCCAGTCTTCTTGTTCCGCTAGTCCAGTAAATTTCTTTACCCATCACATTTGATGAAGCAATTACCGATCTTATTTCCGGCTGTTTTAATAATTCTGTTTTGAAAGGCTGGAATGTTGTTCCATAAAGAGAATCCTGCAAAGAATTGGCACCTTTAAGAACAAGTGTCTGATCGATATTTACTCCCAGCTTTTGATTGCGCATATATCTTACTTGCTGGTAAACTATAATAGTACCGGCGATCAGAACCACCGAGATCACAAACTGTGTTACTATTAACCCCTTTCGAAGATTGATACCGCCGGAAGAATTTTTAAATACACCTTTTAATATAGTGATGGGCTTGAAGCTTGCTAAAACAAACGCAGGGTAAATTCCTGATAAAAATGTTCCGAGTAAAAACAGTGCAAGAAATAATTGCCTGTATAACGGAGACAGTGTAAAATGAGTAAATGTATCTCTGCCCAGGAAGCCGTCGAAAGCAGGAAGCAATAACATGAAAACCCCGATAGATAATAAGAAGCCTATCAGGTTAAGAAAAAAGCTTTCCATCATGAATTGCCTGATAAGATTTGATCTTGCCGCACCCAATACTTTCCGCATTCCCACTTCTCTTGCCCTTTCAGCAGATCTTGCCGTTGCAAGATTGATATAGTTGATCCAAGCAATACCAATAATGAAAACAGCAATCAGGAATAAAAAATTTACAGCTTGTCCATTCCCATTTACTTCTGCTTCCTGGTTATAATTTGAATAAAGATGAAGATCAGTTACAGGCATCAGGTACAATTCCGCTTTATTATTATTTTTTTTATACCAATCCTGGCTATTGATATAACGATCACAAAATGCAGGCATCTTTTTCTCGAACTTTTTCCAGTCGACTCCTGGCTTCAATTTCAAATAACTGTAGAAGTCATACCATCCAAAGCTTGTTTCAAGAGCACTAGATGTATCACCCTGTGCTCTCAGATATTTATCAAAAGTGGACCATGAAACAAGGTATTTGATATCAAGATGTGAATTCGCAGGATAATCTTTAAATACCCCGGTTACCTCATAAGCTTGTACCTGGTCCTGGTCCCGTTGGATCAGTTTTTTTCCAACAGCTTCTTCATTTCCGAAATATTTTTTTGCCATGCTTTCAGAAACGATCATCTTATCAGGACCATCAAGTACTTGCTTGCTATTGCCTTCAGTTAATTTAAGACCAAACATGCTTAAAAAAGAAGGTTCAGCATAGTAGCCTTTGTTCTCATTAAACTTTACAGTATTGTTCTCAGTGGATAGCAAAAGATTCGCATCTATGATCCTGCAAAAATCTTCAACTTCGGGGTAATCTTTTTTTAAGTGAGGCGCAATAGCAGGATAAACTGTCGCTGATTGCCAGGCAAGCTTGCCTTTTTGATAATTGTCTAACCTTAGGCGAACAACATTGTTTGAATCAGGAACAAAATCATCATAACTTTTCTCGTAAGAAACATAATGAAAAATAAGAAGACAGCAACTCATTCCAATGGTCAGACCAAAGATGTTCAAAAGGCTATAGCCTTTCTTTTTAAAAATATTGCGGAACGCTGTTGTTAGATAATTTCTGAACATAAAAATAATTTTATTCAGTTCTTAAACTTTTCACCGGGTTCGCAACTCCTGCTTTCACTGCCTGTAATCCTATAGTAACAAATGCAATAATGAGTGCTAATGCACCTGCCGCAATAAACACCCACAAGCCAATTGAAATACGATAAGCAAAATCCTGCAGCCACTTATTCATAAAATACCAGGCTAGTGGAGCGGCAATTATCAAAGCAATAACAACAAGCTTTAAAAAATCTTTTGATAATAATGTTACAATTCCCGTTAATGATGCACCCAACACTTTACGGATTCCTATTTCTTTGGTGCGATTAATAGCTGCTAATGCAGCAAGACCAAACAATCCAAGACAAGCAAGGAAAACAGAAATGCCACCGGCCCATCCAATGATATTGCTCCATTTTCTTTCTGCTTTATAAAAATTATCGAGGCTTTCGTCAAGAAAACTGTATTTGAATGGAAGATCAGCGACAGCTCCTGTCCATGCTTTTTGCATGGCGGTCAAAGCAGGTGCTGGGTTACCAGGTTTCACACGTACAAAAAATTTATACGGCGCATATTCTGCAAACTGGTGAAACATTTGTGGTCTTACTTTTTCTTTGAATGGACGGAAATTAAAATCCTTTACAACGCCGATCACTGTCGGCATTTTTTCAAGCGGCGCTTTCTCATAATAGCCTTTCAATACTTGCCCGACAGCTGTTTCAACTGTCCATCCGAAATCTTTTACCATTGCTTCATTAACAATAATTGAATTAACAGTATCAGATGAGATCTTTGGATCAAAATTTCTTCCGGCCAGTAATTTCATTCCCATCAGGGAGATATAATCCTGGTCAATAAAATATTCGTATACATCTTTATGAGTTCCGTTATACTCAAAACCTGAGCGGCTGAATCCTGTTCCTTCGCCCAATCCAAGTTCAGCACTCGCTATAGCAGTAATATCAGTTCTTGAAACAAGTACCTGTTTAAATAAAGGATAGATCTCCTTTGTTTTTGTATCACTTGCATCTACGACGACTATATTTTCCTTATTAAAACCCGGATTCTTGCCGCTCATATATTTCGTTTGCTGCAAAATGATCATTGTACAAATGATCAGTCCGATTGATAAAGCAAACTGAACTGTAACAAGTGATTTTGTAAAAATGTTTGAGCCACTCACTTTGATCTTGCTTTTCAAAACTTCAATAGGCCTGAAACCTGATAATATTAATGCAGGATAACTGCCAGCAAGCAAACCTACAAGCAATGTCAGTCCCGCAAGCATCCAGGATATTTCAGGATATAAGGAAAACGAAAAATGCAGCTCACGACCTGAAAGCTGATTAAAGTAAGGAAGTAAAAGTTTTACAAGTAATAATGCAATAACTAATGACAAAACACTTAGCAGGATCGCTTCAGCCAAAAATTGTATGATCAAATGTTTTCTTTCACTACCAATTACTTTTCTTACTCCAACTTCTTTGGCTCTTCTTGCTGAACGGCCAATGGCCAACGTTGTAAAATTGATACAGGCAATTAATAAAACTCCTGCCGCAATACTTAATAAGATCCAGATCGTTTTTGGATTGACCTG
>JBIOVR010000132.1:0-2835 GCA_044867875.1 Chitinophagaceae bacterium | reverse complement strand
TCTTCCGGGAGCAAAAGGCTTGGTGGTCCCTTGCGGAAACGTAATGACCCAGTTGTCATTTAATGCTCTTTCAATTTTCCTTGTGTCAGATGGATCCAGCCCCTTTCTTTTTATTTTACTATCGGGGCTCCAGGTTCGCTTTACGGTGATGGCGCCGGCCAATGTAAAAAAACGACTGATAAAACTTCCCCTCATTGTTTCTTCAGCAGCCACATAGTACACTCTTGTAAATGGATTTAATAAATAGTAGGGAATTCCAAGACGATCTTTTTTGCCCCATTTTACCGCACAAAAAATATGAAGAAACGTAATGACATCAGCAAAGTAAGTTTGATGATTACTTACAAAAAGAACATTATGCTTTGGGAGTTTACTGATATGTTCTGTGCCTGAAATTTTCAGTTTATTCAGGATCATAAGCCCGGGGTAAGAAACGATCCCTACAATAGCATACACCACGGAGCGGAGTGGTTTGATATGTTTTAATCTTTGAAAAAATCCAGGCATTGCGTCTAAGAATCTTCACTCAAATTAAGGATTTGTAAACAAACCATACAGCCAGGTTTAGTACCACTAACCGGTTTTTAAACTACATGAAATAAAAAAATATTTCTAAGAAAGCTTAAAATCTTCGGAAACATTCCTACTTTTAAGAGCCATACCACCTTGACCGCAGAAAATTCTTACACACGATCCCTTCCGAAAATGTAATCCCTAGCCCTAAAAATGGCGTAATGCCAAATGAAATCTTTTAATAACAGTTGTACGTCTTTTTAAGAAATCCATTCTCCGGAATTACCACCCCGCGTCAAATGACTTTGAAGTGAGAAATTTTACCTATTAAAAATTGATCAGTGTTATTCAACAATTTTAATTATGGCCTAAAGATTGTAATTAATCCTTTAATGTTTTTATTATGAAAGCGGAAATTAATGACCAAATGAGTACAAAATTCAAAATCCTTTTAGTCGCATCCATTGGAATATTAGCTGCAGTTATTGCACTTGGAGAAATGGGAATTATATAACTATACATATTATTAAATAGCAAAACAAAAAAGTCCCGCCTGAAGCGGGACTTAATAATATGTATCTATTCCAAGTGGAATCTCTTACTCACTCTTTGGAGTTTCTTCTCCACCGCCTTTCTCTTCTTCTTTCAGCTTAGCTTTAATTTCAGCTAATGCGCCAAGATCGCCGAGTGTTGCTTTTTCTACTTTCGCCTGTACATTCTTCACAGCTTTGCGGGTCTTATCAGCTTCCACTTTTGCTTCCTTGCGGGCAGCTTCTTTCTCTTCCACTTTAGCTTGTTCCCATGTACGTGTATGAGATAAAACGATACGCTTTTCATTGCGATCAAATTCGATCACCATGAACTGTATTGTCTCATCTGCACTTACAGTTTTACCATCTTCTTTTGCAAGATGACGGGCTGGGGCAAAACCTTCCAATCCATAAGGCAATTGAACAACAGCGCCTTTATCATCACGGCGAATAACTGTTCCTTCATGAACACTGCCGATAGCAAATGTTTCCTGAAGGCTATTCCAGGGATCTTCTTCCAATTGCTTATGACCTAACTGAAGCTTGCGGTTATCTTTATCAATACTTAAAATAACGATATCGATATGCTCGCCAACTTTTGTGTATTCGCTTGGATGATTGAAACGTTTTAACCAGCTTAGGTCGCTGATATGGATCATACCACCGATACCGGGAGCTAATTCAACAAACACACCATAAGGAGTGATGTTTTTCACCAAGCCTTTGTGACGGCTCTCAACTGGGAATTTAGTTTCAATCTCATTCCAGGGATCAGGTGAAAGTTGCTTGATAGAAAGACTCATCTTACGATTGCCTTTATCAAGTGTTACGATCTTAGCTTCATGCTCATCACCTAATTTGAAGAATTCCTTTGCATTGATCGGAGTATTGGCCCATGTGATCTCACTTACGTGAACAAGACCTTCTACACCCGGTTGAATTTCTAAGAAAGCACCGTAATCTTCAATATTCACAACACGGCCTTTTACAATATTTCCTTCACTAATTGTTTCAGGCAACACATCCCAGGGATGCGGAGTCAGTTGTTTTAAACCAAGGCTGATACGTTTTTTCTCATCATCAAAATCAAGAACCACCACGTTGATCTTCTGATCAAGTTTCAATACCTCAGAAGGATGCGAGATACGTCCCCATGAAATATCGGTGATGTATAACAAACCGTCAAGACCACCAAGATCCATAAATGCACCAAAGTCAGTGATGTTCTTCACTGTTCCTTCAAGTACCTGGCCTTTTTCAAGCTTGCTCATGATCTCTGCACGTTGTGCTTCGATGTCACTTTCAATAAGTGCTTTGTGAGATACAACAGCATTCTTAATGGCTTCATTAATTTTCACCACTTTGAATTCCATTGTTTTTCCAACAAACTGATCGTAATCCGTTACAGGTTTCACATCAATTTGTGAACCTGGTAAGAATGTTTCCATTCCAAACACATCAACGATCAATCCGCCTTTTGTTTTGTTGGTAACAAGACCAGTGATAACCTCACCAGTTTTGTGTACTTCAACAATACGTTCCCATGCACGGGTAATACGAGCCTGGCGACGGCTAAGATTCAGATGACCTTCGCGGTCTTCCTTTTCAATTACCATCACTTCCACTTCATCACCAACTTTCAATCCTTGTAAGTCACGGAACTCATTCAATGAAACAAGACCATCACTTTTAAAACCAATGTTCAATACCACATCAGTTTTTGTAACACCTACCACAAGTCCTTTGATCATCTCACCATCTGTGATCTGTACGAAAGTGTTATCATACACTT
>JBIOVR010000131.1:0-8689 GCA_044867875.1 Chitinophagaceae bacterium | reverse complement strand
AATGCCTCGATCACATCTAACCGAACACCGTCTTTATGAGGAATGGTTTTATTGCTGTCACCAACATAAAAGCCACCATAAATGCAATGACCCAAATGTTCCGCAAAATGTCCGTAGATATTTTTATTAATAATGTCTTTGCCTTTGTCTGCATTCAGAACAATAGTGTTTTGTGCTGAAATGAATTTTGTACTGATGATGCCAATAAAAAGAAATAGTCTTTTCATAAATTTTTGTTTATTGAATTACAAAGAGTCCGCTAACTACATTACTTGTCATTTTATTTTTTACTTTCGGTTGACCACCGCCAATGCTTAGTTCAACTTTACCTTTTGGTTCCTGCATTTTACCATCTTCACTTACTATTGATAATTGTTCAGGTGTAAGTGTAAAAGATACAGTTTTGCTTTCGCCTTTCTTTAATGTAATTCTCTGAAACCCTTTTAAAGCATGGATCGGCGTTTTCGCAGTAAGGTTTTGATGTTGCAAGTACAACTGTACCACTTCTTCGCCATCCAATTTACCTGTATTGGTCACCCTAACACTCACAGTGATGTTCTTACCCTTTGCAATGGTTGCAGGAACTTTTAATTGATCATACTTAAATGTTGTATAGCTTAAGCCGTATCCAAAAGGATATAACGCTTCGCCTTTGAAATAACGATAAGTCCTGTTATTCATAGAGTAGTCGCTAAAGCCCGGCAGATCGTTGTCACTCTTATAAAAAGTAACTGGTAATCTTCCGGCAGGATTATAATCGCCAAACAAAACATCCGCTATTGCAGTGCCGGCACTTTGTCCGCCATACCATGCATTAATGATCGCTGGAATGTTTTCATTTGCCCATGGAATAGCAATGGCACTTCCGGTCATCATTACAAATACAACCGGTTTGCCAGTTGACTTCAATGCTTTCATTGCATCGGTTTGTATTTGCGGTAAAAGAATTGAAGTTCTGTCGCCGCCTTTAAACCCAGGAAAATCAACTCTCATTTCTTCGCCTTCCAGCTGTGGGGAAATTCCACCTACATAAATGATAGCGTCTACATCTTTAATGCGGTTCAGGAATGCATTCATATTGAACCGTTCAAAATTTCCTGCCCTCAACTTTATATTGGCTTTGCCTTCTCCCTGCCAGTATTCCACTACTATTTTATATTGCTGACCTCTCACAATTTTTTGACGGTATTGCCTTGCTCCCCAGCGATTACGCAGCCATGAATTATATAATTCTTTATCATTGATAAAGAATTTATATCCATCGTCACCTTCTATTTCAAAAGTTATTTCTCCATCTTTATCTGATGAGTAATAGGTAGTGTAACGAGCCGAGAAATTATTTGCCCTGATATTTCCAACTACTGCTTCACCTTCCTGCCAGAAATGATCAAGATTGCTTTCTGTTTGTACGATCGGTTCACCTTTTAGTTCCGTATTATTATAATATTCAGCTCTGAATCCAGGTGTGCCTTCTCCAATTGCATATTGCCTGCTTACATCTTCGTAAGCCAATAAAGTGTCATTGGTGAAATTCAATGCCTTTTCATATATCACTTCCACATCTTTTCCAAGCTTATCTTTTATTCCTTTTAATGCAGTAACAATTTCCGATGGCACTCCATTATAATTTCCAAGAACAGAAATAGTGTTGTCAGCGTTTGGGCCGACAACAGCTATCTTTTTTATTTTCTTACTCAGTGGCAACAAGTTCTTGTCGTTCTTTAATAATACAATTGATTGCTGCGCCATCTTTAAAGCAAGCGCCTTATGTTCCGGTGCTTCCAAAACAGATGCTGGCGTTTGGGCATATTTTACCATCGAAACCGGATCAAACATACCAAGACGATAACGGATCATAAATAATCTTCTCAATGAAACATCAAGCTGCTCTTCTTTTATCAATCCGCTTTTTACTCCGTTATATAATGTATAATAAACCGAAGTGCCACATTCGATATCGGTGCCATGAACAACGCCATCCACTGCGGCCGTCACAGAATCTTTGTGCGTTTTATGATATTTAAAGAAATCGTCGATCGCCCAGCAATCACTGGTAACATAACCGGTAAATTTCCATTGCTTACGCAAAATATCATTCATCAAAAGATCATTTGCACAGCAAGGTTGCGTGTTCACTGCATTATAGGCGCACATTACACCGGCAACATTTGCATTTACAACCAATTCTCTGAATGCCGGTAAATATGTATCCCATAGATCATAAGTAGTGGGATTAAAATTATCAACATGTCGTGAAGGTTCCGGGCCGCTGTGCACTGCAAAATGTTTAGCACATGCTGCTGCTTTTAAATATTTCGGATCATCACCCTGCAAGCCGTGAACAAATGCACGAGCCATCATTGCTGTTAAGAAAGGATCTTCGCCATATGTTTCCTGCCCGCGACCCCAGCGTGGATCACGAAAGATGTTGATGTTTGGTGTCCAGTATGTCAATCCTAAATATCTTTCTTTCTCTCTTCCTAGTTCGGTCGCTTTATTATGCACTGCCCTTCCTTCTAATGCTGAGTAATCGGCCATTCTGTACAATGAAGTTGTATCCCATGTTGCTGCCATTCCTATTGCCTGCGGATATGATGTTACTTTAAACGGGGTTCCTGCCACGCCATGCAATGTTTCGTTCCACCAGTCGTATGCAGGAATGCCCAGGCGTAGTATAGCTGGTGTTGCATTGAGCATTTGTTTTACTTTTTCTTCCAATGTCAATCGACTTACTACATCATTTACTCTTGTTTCTATTTGCAATGAAGGATCCCACATCGGGAATGATTTGTAATCCTGGGCATGTACACAGATCGAAAAAAATAAAACAACTATCGAAAGAGTTTTTTTCATTGACAATTATTTTTATGAGCCCATCGTGAGTACTACTATTAAACTTCTGTTGCGTCGCACTCTTTTACGTCCAGTAATTCTATTCAACAAGTGAAATGGGAAAGGTGAAAAGAGAAATAAGAACTTTCACGTCTGACTTTTCACTTTTCACGACATTACTTCTGCGCTGTCAGCGTTTGTATCGAACCATCATCATTAAACTTCAATTCAGTCACCTTTACATTTCTTAAATGCGTTTTACCACTTAACTGTACATCGTGATAAAACAAATACCATTTACCATTTGACTCAATAATAGAATGATGATTTGTCCAGCCATCAACCGGGTTTAATATCACACCCTGGTAAGTAAATGGTCCGTATGGCTTATCACCCGTTGCATAACAAAGAAAATGTGTATCGCCTGTTGAGTAAGTGAAATAGTATTTGCCTTTGTATTTAAACACCCATGATGCTTCAAAGAATCTTTTGTCGTTATCTTTTTCACCAAATTCTTTTCCGTCTTTATCAAGAAGTTTTATTTCTTTCACAGGTTCAGCAAAACTTTTCATATCTGCACTTAGTCTCGCCATTCTTGGCAAACAAGCGATATCGCCACTTACATGATTTTTTGCAGATGAATCATATTTGTTATTGTTCCAGCGTTGCAATTGACCACCCCATATACCGCCGAAATACATATAGAATTTTCCATCATCATCTTTGAATACAGCAGGATCGATGCTATAACTATTTTTGATCGCTTCTTTTTCTGCAGTGAAGGGTCCTTCTGGCTTATCACTCACTGCAACACCTATTTGAAATACATCTTGTTTATTTTTTACAGGGAAGTACAAATAATATTTTCCATTTGCATAAGCAGCATCTGGGGCCCACATTTGCCTGCCTGCCCATGGAACATTTTTTATATCCAATGCAACACCATGATCAGTTACAGGCCCACCAACAGAATCCATAGAAAGAATATGATAATCTCTCATGTCAAAGTGACCGCCCAGATCATCTTCTTTAGTTCCTGTTGCAGTATCATGCGAAGGATAAATATAAATACGTCCATTAAAGACATGAGCTGATGGATCAGCAGTATAAATATGTGCGACGAGTGGTTGAGAAAGATATTCTTTCTTCGTTTCAGGTTTTGCTTCTGTAGTTGGTTCAGTCTTTTCTTCCTTTGTTTCGTTATTGCAACTGGTAATTGCAGCGGCAATGGTTGTTATAACCAATAGATCCTGGAGTTTCATTTATGTGTGTTTAAAGTTGTTTCTTCTATTGTTCAATTGGAATTCAAATGTTGAATGGAGCGTCGCAAGGGACTTTTAATCGAAGCGATGCAGCCTGTCAACAAAAATTAAAAACCAATACTATTACCCCCATCAACCGGTAATACGACACCTGTAATATATTTTGCAGCATCGCCTGCTAAAAACAATGCAGCATCACCAATATCAGATGTCTGTCCCATATAGCCCATAGGAGTACGATTGAAAACTTTGGCTTTACGTTCGGGATCACTGTTTAATGCCTTGTCTGTCATCTCAGTGATAATAAAGCCTGGCGCAATTGCATTCACACGAATTCCTTTTGGTGATAATTCAACAGCCATAGCTCTTGTCATTCCATCGATCGCAGTTTTGCTTGCACTGTATGCAATTACTTTTGGCAAACCATATTGCGCCGCCATTGAACTGATATTAATAATAGAACCGCTTTTTTGGGTCAGCATTTGCTTTACAACTTCACGGCTTACTGCAAACACTGCAGTAAGATTCGTGGTGATCACTTTCTGAAAATCTTCATCAGTCACATCCTGGAATTCTTTTTTCATATTGATACCGGCATTATTTACCAGGATATCTATTTGTCCGAATTTTTTGATCACTTCACCAACAAAAGAAGGAATAGATTTGAGATCACTCAGATCGCAAGTCATCGGGTAACAATGTTCACCCAATTTTTCTTTTGCATTCTTTAATTTGTTTTCATCGCGACCGACAATGATCGTTTCGATGCCAGCTTGTGTAAATTTCTCTGCGATAGCTAATCCGATACCTGATCCGCCACCTGTAACAATTGCCACTCTTTTTGTGTTCGTTGTCATGTTTTTAATTTTTCTTATTTAGTTCCCCGGGGCGTATAAAATTCTGATGTTTTGATAATATTCCAATGTTTTATCTGGTTTTTCATATTGAGCAGGGATTGGCATTTTGCTGAATGTTTGAAAATACAGCAAACAGGCATTGCGCCACCATATTGCATCCTTCAGTTGAATGTTCAATAATTGATCTACTTGTTTAAACCTGTCTTCGTCAATATATTTTTTTAAACTATTCCACTGCTTAATGAAATATCTTACGGAATCAACTCCTAAATTGTATTTATAACAGAGTTCATCCCACAATGTTCTTCCCGAATGCATTTTATGATCCCACGGTGCATGGTGAAACCATAATAAATATTCATCGGGACATTTATTGATATCATTGAATTCATTTTGAACTTCAACAGTATATTGTGCTAAAGCGTTCGTCCCTTTAGCGGTTCTATCAAATCCAATTCCATATGAATCCGCTTTGTGATAATACACAGGGTTCCAGTCAGGGCGACCCAAAGTATTTCCCCATGGCATAGGGCCATAATGATGGCCATTATACATGATATGAGTTAATCCAATTGGGGTCATATAATTAACTAATGTCTCACGGGACTGTAACATTATTTTTTTTACAGGTTCTACAAATACCGGATCATTCGTAAATGTTTGCCTGATCCATTCATCGGCAATTTGTTCTGAAGATAAATTATAATCCCAGCATAATCTCCCTAAGGCATACCAATTTGCCTGTGCAAAAGGATGGCTGCACCAATTTATATCATTACCAATATTGCTTACACCAGCTATTCCATTTAATGAAAAATTATTTAGTGAGCCATCGATCACTTTAGTTACTGTCGAACCTTTTCCTTTTGAATAAGTATCAGCATTTAAAACTTCTTTGAAAAGTGGCGCTTCAAAAACCAAATTTGTTCCTTGTCCCAAATATTCTTGTGTAAGTTGAAACTCCATCATCAAAGGCGTTTGTTGCATTGCTCCAAAAAGAGGGGAGAATGGTTCCCTTGGTTGAAAATCTATTGGTCCATTCTTTACTTGTACTAAAACATTTTTTCTGAATTTTCCATCAAGCGGTTTAAATTCTTCATAAGCTTGTTTGAACCTGTCATTAGAAGAAGAACTATAAACAAATGCCCGCCACATTATAATCCCATTAAATGGTGCGACAGCATCGGCAAGCATGTTGGCGCCATCAGCATGTGACCTGTTATAATCCTGCGGCCCTGGTTGTCCTTCAGAGTTTGCTTTGACAAGAAAACCACCAAAGTCAGGGATCAATTCATAAACTTCTTTTACTTTTTGTTTCCACCAAAGTTGTACAGTGTCATTAAGTGGATCCGCAGATTTTAATTTTCCTATTTCTATCGGCGCACTGAATCTTGCAGTGAGATATACTTTTATACCATAGGGGCGAAACAGGTCAGCCAATGTTTTTACTTTTTCCAAATATGGTTTTGTAAGAACAACAGCATTTGCATTTACATTCGTCAGTACTGTACTGTTAATACCAATGGATGCATTCGCTCTTGCATAGTCAATATATCTTTTGTCAATAAAATCAGGAAGTTTGTGCCAATCTCAGATAGAAAATCCTGCATAACCTCTTTCAACAGTTCGGTTGAGATTATCCCAATGATTAAGTATCCGCAGTTTTATTTTAGGCGCTGAGATGATATTGAGATTTGAAATAGACTGTTGAGTTTGCATTATACGCAGAAAATGGAAAACACCATACAACACTCCGATATCTGTATTGGCCGTGATGATTGTTTTTCCAAATCTTGTTTTAATGATAAATCCTTCGTTACCGATAATATTTAATTCATCTTTCGTAACGATTGATGAAATGATTGTAGCGGTAGAAACTTTACCGGCTATAAATGTGCTAGACTTATCAGTCGATGATAATATTTTATAAGAAATGCCGGTTAATCCTGAAAAGGCCTGCGTTAATTCAGTTTTAATAATGGCAATTGTTTGTGATGAACCAAGTATAGCGGGTGAGGTGATTTTCTTTTTATATTGATCAAGCAGTGAATTGTTTGATATTTTTTTATAACGAAGCCACAGATCATACCCATCTTCTGCTTTTAGTAAAGCAGGCAAGAGTATAAATATGATCAGAAGCCTTTTTCTCATTATTTTAAACCAGGTTTAGGGATTCCGTTGTTCTTCAGAGATGATTTTCTTATAACCAGGTCTGAACGAATAACTATAGTTTGTGTATGATTAATGTTCGAAACTCCTTTTAAATGATTGATCAAATTGCGGGCAGCGATCTCTCCCATATCGATTCCCGGATAATCAATTGTAGTTAATTGAGGTTCTACAATTTTTCCGATCGCATCATTGTTGAAACCGACGATCGCAATGTCTTCCGGAATATTGATCCCATGTTCTTTTAAAGTTTGCATACATACTGCAGCAGAAAAATCATTTGTAATAAATGCTCCATCGGGAAGGGGTTTCATTTTTAAAATTTCTAATGCTGCTTCGATGCCACATTGTTCACTAAGATCTTTTATTAATACATAGTTTTCATTGAAGGGAATTTTATTATCAAATAATGCGTCTGAGTATCCTTTGTGACGTTGTGCATATACGTTTCGTTTTAAACTTGCGGTAACAAGCACAATTCTTTTGCATCCCTGGTCGATAAGGTGTTTTGTTGCCTGGTATCCACATTTATAATTATCGATGATAACTTTTGTGCTTTCGCTATTCTCTTCAACACGATCAAAAAATATTACTGGGATCGATCTGTCATTAAAAGATTTATAATGATCCAGGCCCTGTGTGTCAAATGCCAACGAAGCAATAAGACCGTCAACTCTTTTATGAAAAAGGTTCAATACGTTAGCTGATTCTTTTTCAAAACTTTCAGAGGAGTGAGCAATGATAAGATCATAGCCGGCTTCAGTAGTTATTTTTTCTATACCGGCTAAGACCGATGTAATGAAATTACTGTTCAACTCATGTACAATAACGCCGATAGTATTTGTTTTTTGCTTACGAAGATTGCTGGCAAATGTATTATGACGATAACCCAGCTCTTTTGCTGCATCTTGTATTTTCTTCTTTGTGTTCTTATTGATGGCAGGATGGTTCTTTAAAGCACGGCTTACAGTAGCGGAGGAGAGATTCAGCTTAAGTGCAATATCATAGATAGTTACTTCTTTTTTGGGCTTCATGTTGCAATCGGTTGCATAAAAGTCGCAAAAAAAATCAAATAATAAACATTTATGAAGATTTGTTTTTTAGTGATGACTCCCGCACAATAAGATCAGCTCTTAAAACGATCGTGTTAGTTGTCTTTGCACTGTTTAAGCCGTTAAGGTGATTGATCAGGTTCATGACAGCTACCTCACCAACATGATAACCTGAATAGTTTATTGTTGTCAGATTAGGTTCAACAACTTTACTTATCGGGTCATTATTAAAACCAGCAAAAGCTATATCAGATGGAATGGAAATACCAGCCCCTTTAAGATGTATCATGCAATGAACCGCCGCCGTATCATTGGCACTGAAGACAGCATCTGGTCTCACAGTCTTCTTCATCTTTAAAATATATTTTGCAGCTTCGGTTCCCGCTTCTTCAGTAAGAGTGCTTATATATATAAGCTTTTCGTCAAATAGGATTTTATGATCCTGGAGTGCTTTTTTATATCCTCTTAATCTTTCCGAATAAACATCCCGCAACATGTTGCCCCCAAGATGCATGAT
>JBIOVR010000130.1:0-2854 GCA_044867875.1 Chitinophagaceae bacterium | reverse complement strand
TGTACGAAGTAAAATTGAAACCGTCCCGCATTGAAGCAATGCATTTCCTCGCTCAAAAAATTGAAAGCATCATTGAAGAATTTTTGAAAAAGATCGATGATAACTGGCAGCCTGCAGATTTTTTACCAGATAGTAGCAGTGAAAATTTTACCAAAGAAATAAAAGAACTGCGTGCAGAATGCAAAGAACTGCCTTATGATTATATGGCCGTTCTTGTTGGTGATACGATCACCGAAGAAGCGTTACCAACTTATGAAAGCTGGCTGCTGGATGTAGAAGGCATCACAAAAGAAGAACCACAGGGATGGAGTAAATGGATCAGAATGTGGACAGCGGAAGAGAACCGGCATGGCGACCTGTTAAATAAATTTTTATATCTCTCCGGTCGTGTCAATATGCGGCAGATGGAAATAAGTACACAGCATTTAATTGCCGATGGTATGGATAATGGCGCTGCAAGAGATCCTTATAAAAATTTTGTCTATACTTCTTTCCAGGAACTGGCTACGAATATTTCTCACCGGCGCACAGCAACGCTGGCAAAAAAACATGGCAGCAACCAGCTCTCGCAAATTTGTGGTGTGATAGCTGCCGATGAAGCACGACATGCAAAAGCTTATAAAAGTTTTGTAGCAAAAATATTTGAGATCGATGCCAGCGAAATGATGCTGGCGTTTGAAGACATGATGCGCAAACGCATTGCTATGCCTGCACATTTTATGCGCCAGGCCGGCGAATCAATTGGAAAAACATTTGCTCACTTCAGCGATGCTGCACAGCGTCTTGGTGTGTACACCAGTCGCGACTACACGCATATCTTAGAATCATTGATACAGGAATGGGATATTGCAAACATTAGCAGCCTTACCGGCGCCGCTAATAAAGCCCGTGATTATTTAATGACTCTCCCCGATCGTTTCAAAAGAATTTCTGAACGTGGTTTAAAAGCTCCGGTGGAATACCAATTTAGTTGGATAAGATATTGATGGGCCAGGCTGATCGCTATTATTAAACTTCTACTCCTGCTGCCGGTAGTGTTCTCATTTGTTTTCCATATATAAAAAACTGTCCTGAGTCTCCTGATGGATCGAACAAGTTGTGACTCAGGACAATCATTTATTTTGCGGCCTTAGTTATAAACTAAGTCCAAAAAAGGGAATACTGTTACTTACAATTCAATGCTCTTTTTTTGGATTGCGACTTGCATAGGGTGTATATTTAAATCAAGAAGCAAAAAATATGGAAGTCCATCATCATGCACATCACAGCGAAATGAAAAGTTGGAAAGTTTACTTCTGGGAATTTTTTATGCTTTTCCTTGCCGTGTTCTGCGGGTTTCTTGCAGAGTACAAATTAGAACATGTGATCGAGCATCAGCGGGAAAAAAAGTATATCCACTCCCTGGTAAAAGATGTAGAACTGGATATAGCGTCATTACAAAAGTCTTATGACCTGCGAAAAACTCAAATTCTCTATTTTGACTCTTTGACTGCTTTATTAAAGCAAGGCTATAACGAAAGGATGAATGATTTTTATTTTTATGCACGGCATATTACAAGGTCAACAAATTTCGAATACCACGATAGAACTATTCTGCAATTAAAAAATTCCGGGAACCTGCGTTTGATAAGAAACGATGAAGCGGCAGACAGTATTACGATTTATGACAACGAAAAAATAAAGGCTCTACTGATCCAGCAAGAGAATGAACTTGAATTTAGAAAACGTATAGCATTAGACATTGTCGGAAAAATTGTAAATGCATTTGTTTGGAATGAAATGAATGATAGTACAGGTCAATTACATAAGCCAATAAAAAATCCTTCGTTAATAACGAATGACCCTTTACTAATTAACCAGTTTAGTTTTGACATAGTAGCCTTAAATGCAGGCATGACTTATACAAACCGGCAAGTAAGCCAGGTAATAGCGTCAGCTAAAAACCTTATTGGATTATTGAAAAGTAAATACCATTTGGAATAGCAAATATGTTAATTTGACAATTTTTATTCTTTATACCAATTCGGCTTTGTTGGCGGGTTAATATAATATTCAATCCTATCCTGGATATTCATAATTGCTAGCGCAATGCTTTTATCATCACCTTCAAATTGAAAATTCATTTTAGCGATCTTCCATTGGTTTGTCTTTTTCAATAAAAGCTTTTCCATTATCATTTCTTTCTGGCCACCGGTTATTTTAAACCTCAACACCTGCTCAGAAACATATATACATTCAACCATCATCTTAAATTTCTTTGAATCACCAAAGCGTTGAATAATTATTTCAAACTTTTCTCCAACTACTATCATAAAGGCGGCAGGTTTTCGTAAAAGACTTCTTTTGTAGGATCATCACTACGGTCAAAATATTTATCAACTGTCCAGGCCAACATCTGTTCCGATGGATATTGATAAGATGCTATCTCCATGATCCTTTCTTTACTAAGATCGCCAAAAAGCCACTCATAAGCCAACTCTTCCGGTAATATCGTTGGCATTCTTGGATCAGGGTCTTCCAATGGATTTGTTAATTGCTTTTTGTTATGGATCACCTGCATCATTTTGTTTGCCTTTGTAGTTACAATAGCAAATGTATCTGCTGAATCCTGCCTTTCTACATTCTCCCACTCTCTCATTACTCCTGCCATAAAATAATAATCAGGCTTGCCTTTTAGTGTAATGCAATATGGTATTGCTTCAGTAGCTTTTAACACCTGTCTTTTCTTACCGATCTTTTGAATATGTCGTCTTTCAAAAAAATAAGATGAAATAACAAGACATCTCCCATTCATGGCTCCTTCCAAATACATCGATCGTTGTCCTTTTTCATTTTTAAAAAGGTTCTCGCTTCT
>JBIOVR010000129.1:0-12308 GCA_044867875.1 Chitinophagaceae bacterium | reverse complement strand
CCTAATCTCATTGCACAGAATTTATTTGTTTTCTCTTCCAGTAAATTATCCCAGTCAGAATAATTAATATCAACCGGCAGAACTTCCACTCCGTGATCTTTTGCATCACCAACAATTTGTGCCGGTTGATAAAAACCCATGGGCTGGCTATTTAATAATGCACACGCAAACACATCAGGATAATAACATTTGATCCATGAGGAAACATACACGAGCAATGCAAAACTTGCTGCATGACTTTCGGGGAAACCATAACTTCCAAAACCTTCCAATTGTTTAAATACCCTGAGCGCATACTCTTCTGTATAACCATTCTTCATCATACCAATCACAAGTTTCGCCCGGAACTTTGTTACCAATCCCTGCGCTTTAAAAGTTGCCATGCTTTTACGAAGCGCATCTGCTTCTGATGGTGTAAAGCCAGCTGCTACTATTGCGATCTTCATTGCCTGTTCCTGGAAAAGCGGAACGCCCAATGTTCTTCCTAAAATTTCTTCCAGTTCTTTTGATGGATATTCAACTGGCTCCTCCCCGTTTCTTCTTCGCAAGTATGGATGCACCATATCCCCCTGGATCGGGCCGGGCCGTACAATGGCAACTTCAATAACAAGATCATAAAAAGTTTTAGGCTTTAAGCGCGGAAGCATTGATTGCTGCGCACGACTTTCAATTTGAAAGACGCCGATCGTATCGGCTTTACAGATCATTTCATAAACTACCGGGTCGTCCTGCGGAATATTAGCAAGCGTAAGATCAAGATCGTAGTGCAGTTTACAAAGATCAAATGCTTTGCGAATACAAGTCAGCATGCCCAGTGCTAATATATCAATTTTCATAAACCCTAATGCATCAATATCATCTTTATTCCATTCTATGCAGGTCCTGTTTTCCATTCTTGCATTTAGTATAGGACAGAGATCAGTAAGCTTACCATTTGTTATAACAAATCCACCAGTATGCTGACCGAGCTGCCGGGGAAAACCAATGTACTGTTTGGTAAGCTCCAAAACTTTTTGAAGATATTTATCGCTGGTATCAAGTCCTTCCTGCGTGATCCTTTCTTCCTTAAATGTTTCTTCAGGAAACTCTCCCATTTGTCCAACTGAAACTGCCAACCGGTTTATTGTATCGAGTGAAAGACCCATTGCTTTTGCAACATCTCTTATTGCTCCTCTTTCATGTTGTTGCGTAACCGTTGCAACGATCGCTGCACGTTCCCTTCCATATTTTTCATATATATATTGTATCACTTCTTCTCTTCGTTCATGTTCAAAGTCTACATCAATATCCGGCGGTTCATTTCTTGCTGAAGAAATGAATCTTTCAAAAAGCAGGTCGAACTTTGTTGGATCAACGGATGTAATTCCGAGACTATAACAAATTGTAGAATTAGCAGCTGATCCCCTGCCCTGGCATAAAATATTTTTTGATCTTGCGAAGCGGACAATATCATGAACGGTGAGAAAATAACTTGCGAAGTTCATTTCTTCAATGAATGCAAGTTCATGACGAATGTTATCTATAATTTTTTGTGGGATGCCATCCGGATAACGTTCTTCAGCACCTTCCCAGGCTAACTTCGTAATTTCTTCCTGCGGAGTTCTTCCACCAGTCGTTAACTCTTCTGGATACTCATACTTTAATTCAGCCAAAGAAAATAGACATGCTTCCGCAATCTCCTGTGTATGCTGAATCGCTTCGGGGTAATGCCTGAATAAACGAAGCATTTCCTCAACCGGCTTTAAATGTCTTTCCGCATTTGGATGAAGCCTGAATCCGGCTGTTTGAATTGTACATTTTTCGCGAATACATGTTAATACATCCTGTAATTGCCGCCGCTGCGGGTTATGGTAATGGACATCATTGGTCGCAACCATTTTAATTTCCAATTGCTTTGACAATTGCGAAAGCTGGTATAGATATTTGTTGTCGTCGCCGCAATAACGCCGTGTTGCTGCCATGTAAAGTTCATTACCAAAAACGCTTTTATATTCCTGAAGTATTTTTTCAAACGAACCATCAAATGCAAACGAATTATTTAAAACAGGCGGAGGAACGGCAATAAATTTTATGCCTTGCTTTGCAGCATAAATATCCTGCTTATACAAATGACATTCGCCTTTCTCTGCCCGAAGATTTCCAAGACTAAGTAATGATGATAGTTGAGCGTAAGCAAATTTATTAGTTGGATATGCAAGCAGGCCGGGACCATCCAATAGATGAAGTTGACAAGCTGGTATCAATCTTATGTTCTTATCCCTTTTTGCAACATGTGCACGCACGATGCCTGCAAAACTATTTCGATCCGTGATCGCTATTTCTTTATAGCCATATAATGCTGCTAGCTCAACCAGTTCACGGGGATGTGAAGCACCTTCCAAAAAACTGAAGTTAGATGTTACCTGTAATTCACTATAATTCATACTTCACATTTTCATGCAAAAAATCCATGAATAAACCACCCAGGGTTTTTATCACCCGCATAATGTCCTAACCGGAAGATCCAATACCTGCAACCTTCTTCATCCTCTACACTATAATAATCTCTATGCAATCCCTCTTCGATCCACCACTCTGTTTCAATTCTCTCCGGCCCATCTGCTTTTACTATCTTATGCAGTTTGCCTTTGTAACGAAATAACATTGGAGGATAATCAGGAATGGGCGCCGTCACTTCAATTCTTGCCGGTTGTGTTAATAGTTGAATGGGCCTGGTTTTATCCATTCTCCATGTTGTAGTTGCTGTTTCATCAATAGATGATGCCAATCGAATTGATCTTTCAGGCCAGTAATGTTCAGCCGGGAGATAACGATGAATATTAGCGGTACCAATTTTATTTGCCACGCGGTCCATCAACTCTGAAATTTGTTTATTATTTAAACCGCTGCTGGCTGCCCATAATTTTTCCTGCACTGGTAAAAGCTCTTCAACTTTATTTGCTTCGAGCATGAACAATTCAATTCCAAGACCGGGCTCAATCGCATCCAGTTTTAATTCAAATAATTTAAAGATATGTTTGGGATCATGTGATGGACGATTGGTTCCAATATCTAAGTTTTGGTTCTTTCCATCTATCCTGTAACATTTAAATGAAACCTGTCGAACTCCCTTTTGTTCTTGCTGAAGCCGGGAACATAATTTTTCCAATAGTTTTTGTAAAGCAATTTCAATTCCGGTGCGGCTTAATATAAGTTCAGGACACGGCAACCATTCATGATAAGGCTCGCGTTCTTCAACTGGCTGAATCATTTCTTCCTCGTAACCTAATGCCTGGTCAAGTCTTTGTAATAAATGATCTCCAAAACGACGTTTCAAAACTGAACGAGGCATCCCAATAAATGTTCTTATATGTTTCAATCCAAGATTATATAATAGTTCGACCGTATCACCTTGAAGTCGCAGAGCAGCAGGAGATAAAAAAAGTAAGGTATAAGATTGCTCTTCTTTTTGTACAACTGTTTCGCTTTGATGAAAGCGGGTGATAGCCCATGCTGCTCCTATAGTGTCTGCGATCGCCGCTTTCACATCATATCCAAAATTTTTAAACCGATCGATGATCGTCGTTATATAAATAAGATCTCCGCCCCAAAGATGTGCGCAACCGGTCACATCAAGAATAAGACCATCGGGTTCATCGATCGCTACGCAGGGAGTATAACGAATACAAAATTTTGCAAGCGAGTTTAAAAGTTTAGCTGACCATCCATTTTTATCATCCATCACTTTTAAACCGGGAACAATGGCCCTGGCATCTGCAACAGGCATTCCTATATTAATACCTTCTTTCTGTGCTAAAACATTTGTTGCTGTAACGATCATTCTTCCGTGGTCAGGTATCGATAATACAAAGGGAACATGAAGTAATCCTGGCTGGCGGCGGATCAACCAATCCGCCTTTAGCTGACGAAACCATATCGTAACAAAACGTTTCGCCATCTCATGCTGTTTTTTGTTTCAGCATTTCTGCATTATTCGTTTTTTCATTTTCAACCGCATGAAGCATCCCACTTGAATATTCCATTTTCCATGAACCGGGTTTTCCGTTGCGAATCTTTAAGAGCTTGATTTGCCAACGTGACGGTCCAACCCCGGGCAAATTATTTTTCAATTCACTTTGAACAGGTGAAATTTTCCAGCGCGATACGCAAGCAGTCGTGTTCAAGTTGCGGGGCTTTGGATGAATTACAAATCCGGTTACCCGGCTTTTTTCAACTGCCAATTGCAATCTTCTTGAATCCGTAAAATTTATTTCCGGCATCTCTCCCACAACTGCCGCCAACCCTTCGCATTTCAATGCTTCCTCCATCACCCATAAAATTTCTTTTTGTCTTCTGACATTTATAAAAACAATTTTTGCAGGATCGATCCCAAATAATTTTAATGCCGGCGGGAAAATATTTGCTGATGAATTGACCCAGATACAAATGCCCTTTTGCTTCATTAATTCAGCAACGATATGACATATAAAACCTTTTGTTGCAGCAGCATCCTCTTCTCTTTCAACAATAAATTCATGTGTTGATGCAAGGGGGAAACATTCATTTGGGAATGAATTATCAATCGGACCTAAATTAATTTGTAGTGAAGCGGCTGATGAATTTTTATATCCCTGTAAAAAAAGAATATGTTGTTTTAAATCTTTAATAATATCAACCTTATTGATCTGCATGTATTCCTGTTCGTTGATAAAGCTAAATATTTTAGTATTATATACCAAAATATTTAGTGCTATCCGGCTACTTCTGAGCCTATCAGCAAATTTTCTATTGACATCCCGGGGGCTATATCCCCATAATAGTTCTCTTTGTGGTATCCTGTTGCGTTACATAATCATAACTAATTCATTAACAATATTATAACATTTTTTTAAATGTTTAAGTTTATAAATATCAAAATTTTTAAACTTACACATTTAAATTATTTAAATTTTTAAATATAAAAGTTTAAATTTGTAAAAATATTTAAACCTATAGGTTTATGAAAGATAGAAAACAACGATTGATCCTTGAGCAAACAGACAGGAAAATAAAGCCGTTTGTGGCCCTCCTGCACATGCGGGCACCTGCTGAAGGCTGGGTATATAATATCCGGAATGCGCTGAATATGTCGTTAAGACAATTAGGCAAAAAGCTTGGTGTAAGTCCACAAGCTGTTAAGGCATTGGAGGAACGGGAGAAAAGCGGCACGATCACATTGAACTCTTTAAAGCAGATCGCAACAGCCATGGATATGCAATTAATATACGCGATGGTACCCAATGACGGATCATTAGAGGAACTGGTCGATAAAAAAGCAATGGAAATGGCAAAAGAAATAGTGAACCGAACATCGCAAAGTATGAAGTTAGAGGACCAGGAGAATGAAAAAGCAAGGCTTATGAATTCTTTTGTAGAGAAAAAAAATGAACTCAAAAACGAAGTGCCGAAATTTTTATGGGATTAGATCTTGTATACGGAAAAGGACAAACGCCACTTGATGAAGATGAAAAAGAAGGGTTGCTGATCAAAACGATCAGCACTAAAGGCGAATTGGATGAAGCGGAGCAATTAAATATTGAACAAGCGATCGAATGGACGCTGAGAAAAAAATTCAGCGCTGATGATATCTTAAATGAAATATTTATCCGGGAACTGCACAAACAAATGTATCGTGATGTGTGGAGATGGGCAGGTGATCTCAGAAAAACAAATAAGAACATTGGAGTGGATAAATACCAGGTGCCAGTAGCGTTGCGCCAATTAATTGATGATTGCAAATCGTGGATCACAAATAAGATCTTTGCTCCCGATGAAATTGCCGTACAATTCAAGCACCGGTTAGTCAGCATTCATTGCTTCCCCAATGGTAACGGTCGTCATTCAAGACTTATCGCTGACGTCATTGCCAGTCATGTATTCGGAAGAAAAGTCTTCAGCTGGGGCCGTAATAATCTTGTGGAAGATGGTGAAGACCGCGAACAATATCTCAAAGCATTGAAGATGGCCGATAAAGGTGATATAAAACCCTTACTGGCATTTGCACGGTCTTAAATAATTTAAAAAAACTTTTAACTTAAAAAAGAATCGAAATTTATTTTTACAAATTTAACTGACACTATTAAATTTTATTGAGAGCAATGCCAGTAAAATTGTCTCCACAATAGAAAGATATTAAATTCTTTTTGCCGTATTTACTTTAATTCAAAATGCATCCAATCCCGGTTCTCTTCCCTTCCTAAACCGACAAATCCATGTTTATAAAATGTGTCATTCATTTGCTTGTACTCAGGTCTTGCAAAACGAGCGGTCCTGCTTGTTTCCTTTAACCTGTTGCGATCAGGGTCAAGGTCGATAGCCGTTCCCCAACTATGCTTACTTAATAAACTGGTTGCCAGTTTTGTGTTTCCTACCCTAAGCGCGTCCTCATATTTTTTTTCAGTGCCTCTCATTGGGCGAAAGTTAACACAGCCACCAAACAGATCTATGCCCAGTGACCGTATCTGGTCAATACCATATACAGCAAGCAACTCATCGAACACATTTAAAAAAGCCTGCGATGCCAGCTTGTGACATTGTATACGAGAAGTAATTTTAGTTGGATCCCAAGCAATTCGCATTGGATAAGGAATCGTGATCACTGTGAAGTTGTCGGGATTACCAGGTTCGCCGAACCTTGTAATCATCTGCAGATTGTTGAGCATGGTATTTTTTTATTGATGATGGCATTGTATCGCTTATTATATTTAATAATGAGAACCAACTTACATTATCCTTTTTTTCGATGGAGTGTGTAAGACGGGGAAGGTATAATCAATGTTGGGAGGAAAAAATACCCTGAAAGTGGTATGCTCTTCAGTAACGAAGCGGGAAGAAACCCATATGAATAAAAATTAAAGCAACTGAACTACTCTTTATACCAATTCGGTTTTGCAGGTGGATCAATGTAAAGCTCAATTCTATCCTGTATATCCATTATAGCTTTTGCGATGCTTTCATCATCTCCTTCAAATTGAAAATTCATTTTTGTGATCTTCCATTGATTTGTCTTTTTCAATAAAAGCTTTTCCATTGTCATTTCTTTTCGGCCGCCGGTTATAGTAAACCGCAACACCTGATCAGATACATAAATACATTCAACCATCATCTTAAACTTGCGCCTGTCTTTCCAACGGCTCATAATTATTTCAAATTTCTCTCCTGCTAGTATCATAACGGCGGAAGGTTTTCGTAAAAAACTTCTTTTGTCGGGTCGTTAATACGATCAAAATGTTTATCGACCGGCCATGCTATCATCTCCTCCGAAGGATATTGATAAGATGCTATTTCCATAATTCTTTCTTTACTGAGATCACCAAAAAGCCATTCATAAGCCAACTCTTCCGGCAATATGGTTGGCATCCGGGGATCAGGATCTTCCAACGGATTTGTCAATAGTTTTTTGTTATGAATTTTGGTCATCAGTTCGTTGGCAGCTGTAGTTACAATTGAAAAAGTATCGGCTGATTGTTGCCTCTCTTCATTCTCCCATTCTCTTAATACGCCCGCCATAAAATAAAAGTCAGGCTTATCTTTTAGTGTAATGCAATAAGGTACCGGCTCAGTAGCCTTTAATATTTTTCCTCTTTTCCCTATTTTGGGAAGATGACGTCTTTCAAAAAAATAAGAAGAGATAACAAGGCATCTGCCATGCATTGCACCCTCGAAGTACATTGAACGTTTTCCCTTCTCATTGACAAAAAGATGTTCACTCCTTGCATTTAACCATGTTTTGAATTGCCTTGTTTCCTGCAATTGCCGGACATTGAAAATGTTTTGAGGTATATATTCCCAATGCACTTCTTTGATCTCAAAATCTTTCTTACCCGCAATAGGTTTTATGACCGGCCAATCCTTATAATCGAAACCATTTCGAACCGGGATATTCAACCGAAGATCCCGAACTTCTTTTTGAATTGCCTTTAAACGGATGTATTGTCCTTTTGTAACCTTGCAGCCTTGCCAGTAACACATGGTTAAATTTAAAGAGAAAAACTTTCAATTGAATCCTGAGTTTGAAACTTAGGATCAGCCGTAAAAACTATAATTGTTTACGCCGTATATGTCCTGCATTGGGGGATTAAAATTGGCAAGGTTGACCTCAACTACTTTACAGCAAACCAAAGAATTTATTAATAACGCTTTTATATCATAAATTAGAGTATTGGCTGCAAATTTTATGATCGACTAAGATCAGAATGAGAAAAAAATTACAAATTTTTGTGTCTTCAACATATTTAGACTTGAAGGAAGAAAGACAAGCTTGTGTTGAAACAATTTTAAAAGCTGGGCATATTCCTGCTGGCATGGAACTATTTTCGGCTGGCGATGAGTCACAACTTGAACTCATAAAACGATGGATTGAAGATTCAGATGTGTTTCTATTAATTTTAGGCGGAAGATATGGGTCCATTGAGCCGAAGTCACAGCTTTCTTATATTGAATATGAATATAGATATGCCATAGAATTGAAAAAGCCCTTTTTCTCACTGGTTATGTCAGAGGAATATCTCAACCAAAAGGCTAAAAAAGCAAGAAAAAAAGTTACAGAATACATAGAACGAATCAACTATCAAAAGTATCAGGACTTTAAGCAATTCGTTTTAAGATCGATATCACAATACTTTTCTTCAGTTGATCAAATCAAATTAGAAGTCTCACTTTCATTAAATATTATTCAAAGTCGCCATGGATTGAACGGATGGATAAAATTTGATGAGATACCAGATATCAGTAATGCACTAGAAAAAATTCAACATCTTACAAATCAGAACAAAGTATTGGAAGATGAGATAAAAAATATCAGAACAAGTAGGGATATGATGATCGGAATACATTTTTATGATACGATTGTAGCCAATCTTGAGTCGATTGAAATAGTCATTCCTCCCAGAATATCCCGCTCTGATGCAGAAGCTAAGTACTCTTTATTGGAAATCTTTATGACCTATCATAAGGAGCTTGAGGCAGGAATTTCCAATGGAACAAACGCTTCAGATCTGCATATATTTCTTATGCAAAATATCGTCTCACACTTAGAGAAATACACTCTTGTTGAAATTTACCCGAAAAAGAATGATGGGTGGAAACATATCAGGATGTCAAAAAATGGAGAAAAATTATACTATCGTCATTTACTTGACAAATTTGATACATGATTTATAAATAAGACTTAAGGTTCCAGTCAGGTCCATTTCGATACACTTCGTATCTCAGGCCAACAATTATAAACTAATCCGTTCGACTTGTCACTTTCCGTTTTATTACCATAAATTAGAGTGGTAATATTAATTATAAAGCGGCCATCAATGCGAATTGTCAACACTCAAAAGAAAGAGCTCGCAGATATATTTACGCAAGCGGGTCTGAATGTTCTGGACTTTGAAACCTCGGGGCAATACAAAGAATTCAAAATAAAATTTAAGCATGAATATTTTTCCTTTTCAATTAATATTCAAAAGCCGGATTCTTATCAACTCACTATTTTTCCCATTGACAATACCAACGGCTATACCATCCAGGCTGTTTGGGCAGATGTAAAAAAACATTTTGACAAATGGTCAAAACAAATAGCGACAGAGCTAAACACTGCAACAGGGTGGGAAACTTTTCAAAGTGAAAATTTTCTGAACGCATCGTTTGAAGAGCTTGAGCAGGAATTTTCAGAAACTGAAAAGGCACAGGCCCGACAGAGCATTATTGAACTTAAAGAAAAAATTAAAACCTTAGACCTTCCTGAAACTTCGAAAAACATCATCGAAAAAAAACTGGATGATTTGCATTCAAAAGTAAATGATCTGAAAAAATTTGATTGGAAGTCATTGTTTATCGGGAGTGTTGCCAGCCTTATAATGACTTTAGCTATACCACCCGAGATTAGCGGTCTACTTTGGGAGTATATAAAAATCGCGTTCAGTGGGTTTAGGCTTAAAGGATGAAAACTCGTTTACCGCAACTCCTATTTTTTATCACCTTGACTTCGATAAGAGTACCACGTGACAAAATATTTTTGTTTTTCAAAAAAGAAAACATTCGTTAGCTCATAAGAAAAAACATCTCACAATACCGATGATCGCGTATATTTTTTGACATCATTTTCCAAACATCAGCTTGCCATACTCCAGGATTTAGAAAATACCACAAACGTGGTATAGGGCTGAGGCTGGACAAAAGTTAGCTTTATTGAAACGCGGTTGTGAGATTGATGGCACTGCGGAGTCAGTCGATTTCATAATTTTTTTTGTTTATAATAAAAGCAAGTTTATATATGGAACATATGGTGTTCATATACTTTGGATGCTCTATGTTACCAGCCAAGATTGAAGATAAAGATCAGCAGAGATCCACCAGTTTTTAAATTCACGGTTATGAAGCGAAAACTTCAAAACGAGCTAAAGGCCATTCAGGCTCACATAAACATAAACTTCAAAAGATGGTTTAAAACATATACAGATATTGAAGGTGTTCATGTAGGAGAAAAAAGAGTGAAGGGAAAAAAAGTGGAGAACGATTATTCAATTGTTTTCCATGTTAACAAAAAAAGGAAGAAGCCATTAAAAAAAGTACCGCCATTTTTTTTCGTAACTATTAATGGGAAAAACAAAATTAAAATACCCACGGACGTAATAGAAGCCGGAAAGCTAAAGTTAAATGGAATAAAGATCGGCGAACAAACTAAAAATGAAAATTCAAGTTTGATCGGAACTATCTCATTGTATTTTTCAACCCAGCGAGGAGTTTACCTAAGTTCAAATATGCATGTATTGGCACCAGGATTACTTAATGGCGGCCAAATTAGTTATGACGTCAGGAAAGGCGATCCTCCCCAGTCAATCCTGCTTTTCAATGACATCATAACTTCCACTGCACAACTTATCGTTGCAATGTTCAATGGTATAGATTTTGGTTTTGCCCGAATAGATGATCCACAAATTCCAGCCGTCATTGA
This sequence comes from Chitinophagaceae bacterium, assembly GCA_044867875.1. Taxonomy (GTDB): domain Bacteria; phylum Bacteroidota; class Bacteroidia; order Chitinophagales; family Chitinophagaceae; genus VBAS01. Next base: position 1,345 of record JBIOVR010000129.1, on the reverse strand, counting down.
AAGATTAATTAAAGAAGTTGGGCCGGTTAGAGGAGTATTTGGATTGACTTTTTCCAACTATAGATCCGTCAACGTTTCATTTTATGGAACCTCCTCTAAATTCAGGAATTGCACAATAGCAGACCTCGGCGTGGTAAAAAATACAAGATTTCAAAACATCTTTTTAACAAACCTGATCATGTTGAACAGATGTACATTGGATGGCGACTCAGGTGCACCCTTATTTGATCAGCACAACAGGCTGGTGGGAGTAATTATTGGAACGGACAGAGATGGCAGTTATGCCCTGCACATTAATGACGTAATTGACTTTTTTCAAACTTCAAACCTATAACTAATGAGAAAGCTATCATTCCTCTTATTCCTGATGACGCCGTTTTTTGTATCCGGCCAATATAAAATAAGGATCGGCGGTGCTGCCGGCACAGAGATCGATATCAGCAACATCCCCGCCAACACAAAGTTTAATAACGAGATCAAAACGATCGAGATCAAAAAAAGCACAGCAGATAATCCCGTTAAAACTTTTAAGCTAAATAGTGATGATCAATCTTTAGCATTTTCAACGGATGGAAATTATCATCCAGTAATTTTTTCAAAAGACATAAGAGAAATTGGATTGACAGTAACTGACGAGGCGGGAAGTATTGACGGAGCCCCCTTTACACTGCACAAAATAACTAATTCACCGACTACTACTTCGACAGGTAATTCACCGACTACTACTTCCACGGGGAATGGTCAAACTATCGTTATGCCAAAAGAGGAAACAGCAACCCAATATATAGTAGCAAACCTGTTCAGAGGCCAGATCCAAAATGTTGAGGGAATAGGATTAAAACTATTTCCATCAACCAGTAATAATGCAAGGACCTCTGAATTCATGGGCACTAAGTACATACATTTATTTTTTGACCAAAATGGAAACAGCCTGCTGCATTCCATTCCGATTGGCATCGGGAAAGCAAATTATATTGTTCATATAATTTATTTGGTCCCTGAAAATAATCCGCTGAATGTTGACTATAAAGTAAATCAATCAGCTGCAGACATTGAAGAGGGTGTTGTTATACGCTCGGACGGAGGCTTACAAAATACCCCGTTACATCTACAGGCAATGGATCCTGACAAAAAACCAATCAAGTTAGAATGGCGGCATACAGAGACTGCCTTAACAGCCTCCAGCTTTGATATTAAATTTGATATTGTAAGGAGCGGCTTTCAAATCAACGAAGGGAACCTGGAGGTCAATGATCCTGTCGTCGTATCTTCAAAAGTTATTAAAGTGAAGAAGGTTTATCACGGAAGTATAGATATCGGTGTTTTAAAGACAAATTTAGAAAAT
>JBIOVR010000128.1:0-7794 GCA_044867875.1 Chitinophagaceae bacterium | reverse complement strand
TTAATCAGAAAACGAACCAAGACCCTTACATTTGCCACTCAACATTCATTAATGTCACAACCATACAGCCAGCTAAAGGCTATGATGGCTATAACAAAGGCCAGTCTTACAGGAGTTTTCAGAAGTCCATCCGCAGTAATATTCAGTTTTGTTTTTCCACTCATTTTTATTCTTGTATTTGGGTTTATTGGTAACAGCGGAAGAGTTTCGGTTCGTGTGGCTTTTGATCCCACAAGTGATACAACAAGTATTGTCTATAAAGGTTTGAAAAGTATTTCTGCTTTAAATGTTGTTGAAAAAGATCCTGACGAATTAATAAATGACCTTGAGAAAGGAAGAATTGCTGCTATTATCAGCTTGAAAAAAGATCCCGATCCGACAAAGCCTGTTCATATTCATTTAAAAACTTCAGAAGCAGTAAACCCGCAAAATATACAGGTTCTTCGTTCAATAATGGAAGGAATGATAAAAGGAATGAATGAAGTGAATTTTCCGAATACACCTTCTGTTGGCGTTATTAGTAATGAGGTAGTAAAAATTGAAGGACGGCCTTATCGCACCATTGATTTTATTTTACCCGGTCAACTTGGATTTTCATTATTAAGCGCCGGCGTTTTTGGCGTGGCATTTATATTTTTTAGTTTACGTCAAACACTTGTATTAAAAAGATTTTTTGCTACGCCAATAAAGCGACAATATATTGTTTTAGGAGAAGCTCTCAGCCGTGTGTTATTTGGATTGATAACTGCTATTGTTATTTTGGTTTTCGGTCATTTCGCTTTCAATTTTACATTGGTAAATGGCTGGGTAACTTTCTTAGAATTAATAGTACTTAGTTTTTTAGGGCTGCTGGTATTTATGGGTTTTGGATTTATTGTCAGCGGTCTTGCAAAAAATGAAAGTGTTATTCCTCCGTTTGCCAACCTGATAACATTGCCACAGTTTTTGATCGGCGGAACTTTTTTCTCTACAGATGCATTTCCCGGATGGTTAAAAGCGATTGCAGATGTAATGCCATTGAAACATTTGAACGATGCAATGCGTAATGTCGCTTTTGAAGGTGCTCATTTAAATAATTGTTTAAAACAGATCGGCATTCTTACTTTATGGGGATTGATCGTTTATGTGATCGCAATTAAAGTTTTCCGTTGGGAATAAGGGATATCCGAGTCAGGACTTCATGTTCAGGATTTTTGACTTTTAACTTTTGACTTTTAACTTATGCGAGTTATCAAATTAGCAATACTGAGTTTTATATTTTTATTTCTGTTGGTTACAACTATTTCACTTTTTATTCCATCACATATCCGTATTTCCAGGGCAAGAGATATTAATAGTACCAAACAGGAAGTAATGAGCCTTATTGTTGACCCTTTGAAATGGAAAGAATGGTATCCCGGGGCCGATTCACTTGGTATTTTATATATCGAAGGCAAGCCGAAAGGGATATTATTGGACAGTACCGGTTTGACCGGACTTTCTATTTTTAATATCAATGATAGTGTTGTTACAGTAGGAGAGGTTGGTAATGCTGCGACGAAACGAATGGAAATGGGATGGAAAGTTCTTTCGGGCGGAAATGAGAACAATGTTGTGGCGCAATGGTATATGGATTTCAAATTAAAATGGTACCCCTGGGAAAAATTCAAATCTCTTTTTTTTGAGAATATTTATGGTGCTCATTTGGAGCAGGGTCTGGCAAATTTGAAAGAATTAAGTGAAGGACGCCGTTCGTCAAGTAACTAATCTTAATTTTATAGTTCTCTGTATTTTTAATTATAAACTATTAATATGAAACAAGTACTTTTTTCTACTGTATTATTCTTGTCTCTTGTTGCTTGCGGACAAGCGGATAAATCAAAAAGGCCCAGTCCACCGGCAATGGCAAAAGAAACAATAAGTTCCGGTGCTGTCATTAGCATTGATTATAGTCAACCTTCTGTAAAAGGAAGAACAATTGGCAAAGACCTTGAACCAATGGAAGGCAAGGTGTGGCGTGCAGGTGCAAATGAAGCAACCGTGTTTGAAGCAAGTAAAGATGTAAAAGTAGAAGACAAGGCGCTTCCTGCAGGTAAGTATGGTTTGTTTACGATCATGAATGGCGACGAATGGACGATCATCTTCAATAAAACATGGAGCCAATGGGGTGCTTTTAGTTATAAAGAGGCAGATGATGCATTAAGAGTGAAAGTAAAAGCCGATAAGGCAAAAACTTTTGCAGAAAAACTCTCTTATACTATCGATAAATCAGGAAAAGTGTCTTTGATGTGGGGTGACAAACAAGTTGAGTTTAAAGTAAAATAGCTAGTCGGGAAAACTGATCTTTCCCATTGTAACGGAAGGGATCTTATTTCTTCCCTTACCAACATTAATTTTTTCTCCGCAAACACATTCATTAGCAAGCAGTGCAAATAGCACTGCTTCTTTTGCATCAGGGGATATATGTAATGTTTCAGTTGTATAAAATTTCATTCCGGGTAATTGTGATCTAATGTTTTCCATTAATAAAGGATTGTGCATGCCGCCACCACTTGTATAGATCGAATAGCTTTCGTTTTTTTCAATGCATCTCTTAATGGCCTCAGCAGTTGTTTCGGCAGAAAAACGATTTAGAGTTGCCATTCCATCTTCATTAGAAATAGATCTTATTGCTGATCTTTCAATGGCCTTTTGCAAATAAGACAGGTTGAATAATTCCGGGCCGATCGTTTTTGGAAAATCTCCTTTAAAAAACGAATGAGCTTTTAATTCTTTTAATAGATCAGTATTCACTTTTCCTTTTTCAGCAATACCAGATCCTTCATCAAAATATTTTCCCGGAAAATGTTTTTGCACAAATGCATCCATCATTGTATTACCAGGCCCTACGTCGGTGCAGAAGATCTTTGTTCCATCAAGATCGCCTGGTAAGAAAGTAAAGTTTGCAATGCCACCAATATTCAGCATGATCCTGTTTTCTCCTTTTTTTGAAAAAAGAAAATAATCACCATACACTGCTAACGGTGCTCCCTCGCCACCGGCAGCAATATGTTTCTGTCTGAAATCACTGATCGTGATGATGCCGGTATTTACGGCAATATGATCGCCGTCGCCGATCTGCAATGTTGCATTCGGAAATTTTTTCCTGCCATGTAAAAATTTGGGAGCATGATAAATTGTTTGACCATGACTGGCGATAAGATCAATATCATTTTTTGAATAACCCCATTTCTGCAAACAGTCATTTATAATTTTCGCATGTTGTATGGCCACCCATTCATTCAGTAAACAAACTTTTTCAAGATCAGCATCGCGACGGGAGAAGATCGTTTTTAATTCCTCTTTAAAATCATCTTGATAAGAAGATGTCTCGAAATGCACAAGTTCAACATGTGTTTCAGGTCCACTTCCTTTTATTTTACAAAGCGCCACGTCAAGTCCATCAAAGGATGTTCCGCTCATCAGGCCAACTATAAGCCGTTCGGGTTTTGACGCAATTTTGTAAAGCTTTTCAATGTTAGGATTCATATAATAGGATAAATATAGTGACTTAAGTTTTGCGGTTTCGAGTCTTAAAATTAATGGTTGATGAACGTTTTTGCGGGTTTTTTTAAAATTCTATGCATTTTTTTGCGGCTTTTAGGAAAAACTAAGTAGTTTCGAAAATCCAACAACCATAACCGCTTATGTTGAAAAAGGAACGCCAGGAGTTCATACTAAGAGAAATTAACCTTCACAATAGGGTTTTGACATCCGATCTGTGCGAAGTGATTAATGTTTCTGAAGATACGATTCGTCGTGATCTGTCTGAATTAGCTGAAACGGGTGACATCATTAAAGTGCACGGCGGCGCTTTATCCAAATCATTTCATGTTTCTTTTCAAACCAATGGCGTTTATTCTCAGGATAATAAAAAGATGATCGCTCAAAAAGCTGTGCGATTGATCCGCGATGGCATGTTTATTCTTACAACCGGCGGTACTACGATCCTGGAATTAGCGAAAGCATTACCACAACATTTACGGGCAACTTTTTTTACCGGCAGCCTGCCTGCGGCGATGGAATATATTCAACATCCCAATATCGAAGTGATCTTTATTGGTGATCGCATTTCAAAGAATTCAAAGATCACGGTTGGGGGCGATGCTATTACAAAGATCAAACAGATCAACGCAGATATTTGTTTCCTTGGTATAAATGCAATTGATGCCGAGCACGGGCTTACTGATAACGATTGGGATGTAGTGCAGGTGAAAAAAGCAATGATACAGTCTTCAAAAAAAGTGGTGGCGTTAACTATCGCTGAAAAAATAAATACACAGCAAAAATTAAAAATAGGAGATCTTGATGTATTAGATATTATGATCACCGAATCAGATCCCGGAGAAAAAATTTTTGATGCCTATAAAGAGAAAGGCGTAGAGATATTATAGATCCGTTCCCTGTAAGATTAAAGTATATCCATTTTAATTATTTCAAACCAAAAATGTATGAATCGAAAAAAAATCTCAAGACCATTGTTTAATCAATTGGGTCTTGTGTTCGTCTTTTGCCTGGCCTCAATAACTGCAATGAGCCAGGTAAAAATAAGCGGTAAGGTTACCAGCTCTGATGGTAAGCCACTCCCTTATATTTCTGTTGTTGTAAAAAACACAAGTTTTGGAAGTTCCACTGATCTCGACGGTAATTACAGCTTTCTTGCTGATTTGAAAGCAGGACAATATGTATTGGAGTTCACGGGAGTGGGCCTTCAAACAAAAGAACAATCTCTAAGTGTCGGCAGTGAGAGTTCTTACACTGCCGATATAAGTCTTGGGCAGGATGCTTTGAATCTTGATGAGGTTGTTGTTATTGGTTCCTCTTTAAGGCAATCAAGAAAGCAGTTAGGAAACACAGTTAACAGTGTTAGTTCAAAACAACTGACCAATACCGGTTCGGGAAATCTTGCTGCGTCATTGCAAGGTAAGGTTCCGGGTGCACAAATAACACAAACATCTGGCGATCCATCCGGAGGTATTTCGATCAGGATGAGAGGAACCAGTACAATTAAAGGCTCATCAGAACCACTTTATGTTATAGATGGTGTAATTGTAAGTAATACCACTACAAATGTTACCAACCTAAATGTAGCTGCTGGTGCCGGTGCTGAAATAGGAACTAACCGACTTGCGGATATCAATCCAAATGACATTGAAAAGATCGATATCATTCCCGGAGCATCTGCCGCAGCTATCTATGGTTCCAGGGCAAGTAACGGAGTTGTATTGATCACAACAAAATCGGGGAAGACCGGTAAGCTTAAAATTGATTTCAGTACAAGCATTATTTCTAATTCTTTGCGAAAGAAAGTTTATATCAGCACTTATGGAAAACAATTTGGCTCTGCCGCACTCAGGCTGGGAAATATAAGTGATGGTCCGGGAAATTTTATTACGTATACAAGATCTGATGGACAGGTAAGAAAATTATCTACAGACCTTGTAGATGTTACCCGTTATGATTACCAGGATGACATCTTTCAAAAAGGATCAGGCACTGATAATTATATTTCATTAAGTGGTGGATCAGAAAATACGAAATATTATTTTTCAGGCGGATACTATAAAAATGAAGGCATTATTAAGAACACAGATTTCAGAAGATTTAATTTTAAAGCAAGAATTGAGCAAATAATCAATAAGTATATCACAGTGATTGGAGGGGTTGCTTATACAAACAGTTTTTCAAATGAAAAACCAAATGGAAACGTTTTTTGGAGCCCAATCAATTCTATAAATATTACTAATAACTTGTACAATATTGAAGAGAGAGATGCTTCAGGGAACCTTAAGGGTGTAGAACCAACAAGGGTTAATCCATTGAGTGTAATTGAAGACATGTCATTGACACAGTCAGTAAGCAGAACAATAAGTGATCTGCAGGTCAAAATAAAACCGGCAAAAGGATTAAGTATTGATTATGTTCTCGGCATTGACAATATTGCCCAGGAAGGAAGAAACCTGATCGAAAGATATCCTTATATATCAGCACAGGAAGGGCTTGGTTATGTTGGACATGCCTTTGCTAATACCTTTTTAATTAATAATGATGTAAACATTTCATACCAGGCAAAGCTTAATAATTTTTCTTCCATGACAATTGCCGGGTTTAATCATCAATATCAGAAAGTAACCGGATTATTTAATGAAGGCCGTGATCTTTTACCTGGAATCACAACTATTAATGGAGCAGCAGTAAAATTAGATCCCAGGTATACATCAGATCTAAGACAAATATTTGGCGCTTTCATACAACAAACTTTTGGTTATAAGAACATATTCTACTTGACAGGTGCCGCCCGATTTGATGGCAGCACTTCTTTCCCAGAAGATACAAGAACGTATGTATATCCAAAAGTAAGTGGTACATGGTCTATTAGCGATATGGAATTTTGGAAAGGAATGAAAGGTAATTGGTTTTCTTCTGCGAGGTTAAGAGCTTCGTGGGGATTAGCAGGGAACTTAAGTGGTATCGGTTCTTATGATAGATTTTCCACCTATCTCGCAAGTAATATAAATGGAGTCGCTACCTATAATATTAATACTGCATTGGGAAATGCATTTATCGAACCAGAAAGATCAAGCGAGTTTGAGATTGGTACTGATCTTTCTTTTTTGAATAATAAATTAGGTGTGGTGTTTACTTATTATACTAAAAAGATCGTGGATAATACATTGCTGGTGGATAGAATACTTGCACCATCATCGGGTGGCAGCACAAGGGTTGAAAATGTTGGCAATATAACAAATGAAGGTTGGGAACTTGGTGTAAAAGCAACACCTGTATCTGGAAAGAACCTTACTTGGAACATATTTGCTTCTGTAAATCACAATAAAAATTTGGTTACAGCTTCCAGCCAGGTAACTCCGATATTTCTTGCTAATGCAGGCACGGCGCCTGCTGCTATTTTAGCAGGATACCCGCTTGGAGTTTTTTATGGTAATTATTTTGAAAGAGATAAATCAGGCAATTTAACATTGGACGCAGCTGGAAGACCGATCGCCGCTGTAGATAACCCGACAACTAAAGTGCTATTGAGAAAAGCGTTAGGGGATCCCAATCCTGATTGGATAGTTAGCCTGAATAATAGCCTCGATTTTAAAAAATTAAGTTTTAGCTTTTTATTTGACGGTGCTTTAGGACAGGAAGTTTTTAATGCTGACAGAAGAACAAGACAAGGTGTGGGAATCGGCGATTATTCAGAAAAAGAAATAAAGGGTGAATTACCAAGAGGATATATTTTCAGTATTTATAATACAGAAGAATGGCGTGTAGAGGATGGCTCTTATATCAAGCTTAGAGAAGTTGCTTTATCTTATCAGCTTCCTGCATTTGTTAAGTTTATAAAATCATCTTCAGTTTCTTTAGTAGGAAGAAACCTGGTCAGCTTTGATAATTATGATGGATATGATCCTGAAACCAATGCAGCGGGTAACAGCGCAGTGTTACGAGGGATAGATTTTGGGAACGTACCTATTCCAAAAACCTTCCAATTAATTTTCAGAGCTAGTTTCTAATCTAAAAAATTATTACAATGAAAAAAGTACGAATAAAACAAATCGCTTTATTGCTCTTTACAGGAAGCTTACTACTTATTACTTCCTGCAATAAAGAATATATAAATCCAAGTACGGCATCGGAGCCAAGTGTAACCACTAGTGTTGATGGATTGATGAACCTGTGTGCTGGTTTACAAAGAAGATTTACCATTGGTCGTCAAAGCCCCTTATATACAGCTCCCATCGCCGGCGGATATAGTGTGTTTGGGCTGTATAC
>JBIOVR010000127.1:0-11644 GCA_044867875.1 Chitinophagaceae bacterium | reverse complement strand
CTTTTCTACTTGTAAATATTTCTTTTGCGCAAGGCAAATCTTTTAAAGATTCTACCGAAGAGTATTTTAAAAAATATGTGAAGGAACATGAAGTCGTTTCAGGAAAAGATAAAGAGTTGATTTCTTTTTTTCCAGTTAATGAAAAATACAGGATGACGTGCAGATTTGAAAGAACAATGAACTCGCCGTGGTTCAGAATGGAAAGTTCAGGTCCAATAAAAAAGAACTACCGGGTTTACGGAATAATTCATTTTTCAATTAATGATACGGCTGTTACATTAAATATCTATCAAAGCCAGGACCTAATGACAACGAAGGAATACAAGGAACATTTATTTATTCCATTCACAGATGCTACGACTGGCGAAGAAACTTATGAAAGTGGCAGATACATTGACCTGGAAATAAAAGATATTACCAATGAAAACGTGCTGATCGATTTTAATAAAGCTTATAATCCTTATTGTGCTTATGTGAATGGTAAATATAATTGCCCGATTCCCCCAGCTGAAAATCGATTAATAGTTGCTATTCGCGCAGGTGAAAGATCTTTTGGTAAGCATCATTGATCAATTGAAAGTTTTTTTTAATCCTTCCTCAAAACTTATTGGTTCGTATCCTAATTCTTTTCTTGCCTTATCAATAATGAAACCCGTTTTTAAGGGTCTTTTTGCAGGCTGGCTAAAACTTGCATGAGTCACTTTCTTTATCACCGAGCTATCGAGCTTAAGATATTCTGCAGTTTTAATTGTCATTTGGTAAGGAGTCAAAACATCTTTTCCTGATAAATGAAAAACTCCTGTTGCTTTTTTTTCAATAATAGAAACAATTCCTTTTGCAAGATCTTCCACATAGGTTGGTGTTCTAACCTGGTCATCAAAAACACTGTACTCCTCTCCTTTCTCCAATTTTTCTCTTACAATTTTTAAGATGTTACTATGCCCGGAATGATTTTTCCCATAGACCAAAACCGTTCTTGCGATCGCCCAGTCATGTTCGTATTCTTTTACTGCTTCTTCCGCTTCCAGCTTTGTGCGACCATAATAATTAACGGGTCCCTGAACGTCATCTTCTTTATACATTCCTCTTTCACCATCGAAAACAAAGTCTGTTGAAAGAAAAACAAAAAAGCTTTTTAACTCTTCCGAATTGATCAATAGTTGCACTGTACCTTCTACATTCACTAAATATGCTTTCATTTGATCCGTCTCGCATTCGTCGGGTTTACTCATAGCTCCCGAATGAACCACCACATCTGGTTTTATTTTTTCAAAAACCTCATGAATAGAAAATGGATCAGTAAAATCCATTGTAATCCATTTAAAATTTAAATCATTAATAAAAGGCAGCCGACATTCACCCTTGCCGGTAGCAATAACTGAATATTTTTTTGCGAGTAATTGTTCTGCAATATAATAACCGAGAAATCCATTGGCACCGGTAATAAGAATTTTCATGCAGCAAATATAGGGTACGCTAAAACCACGAAAGCCTTTTGGCACACAAGGCATTTTGTCTTATTTTTGCCGTCCGCTGGCTGCGTAGCTCAACTGAATAGAGCATCTGACTACGGATCAGAAGGTTTTAGGTTTGAATCCTAACGCGGTCACAGTTACAGGAAGGGTTTCAGCAATTGAGACCCTTTTTTATTAATAGATTCCGACACATTACCGACACCTATCCCTCATTTGAGAGTCACAAATTTGTTAAGTACTGGAGTAATTTTTCAATATCCTCCCCGTTATTAAAATCAACATTATTTTCTTTTAGATACGCACTAACTGCTCTCTCTTGCTTTGGGAATAGGCGTAATATGTTTTTTTTATTAGCCAAAACAAAGTGGTTGTATTTATCTCCAAAATAGTACTCTGTTTTTTTTGTTAGTGCAATGTCTTCTCTTGGAGTAAGATTGTAATTTTTATGGTCGATAGTCAATGAGCTATAACTATCTATCGCAGATGTAGTGCTTGCCGTATTATATGCGCCTATCTTGTTTTTGCCTGACATCTTGAGAGTTTGTTTTGCGGCAAGCTTTACCGTATTGTTGTCTTTTATAAGTTTTACATAGCCATTGTCATAATAAAACAAATCATTGCTAATACGAATAAACTTGATCGTTCCTGGATAAGCAATATTGAGAGTGTCGCCTTTAATATCTATAAAATGCATTTCATCTAAAAACCTGCTGTAATTCAACCTGGCTGCTGAACTATCACCAAGTTTAAAAAAAACTTTACCAGAAGCAAATTGTGGATACTCATACAGGTCTGTTATTGAAACAGACTCATTAAAACTAGTTCCTGCTTTGATGATAATAGTGCTATCCTGAGCATGTGCGCTACAACAGCAAACGAGTAAAATCAGGGATAGCACTCTCATAATTTAAAGCTTTCGATTATAAAGTTAATAAGAAATGCTTGGTTTAAATTAAAGTGTCATGTTTTCCCATTCATTAAACACCTTAAAGTTTTATTGATCCGAGTAGATCAGATTGAAACCAGTAAGTTGAAATCCCAAACAGAATTAAAAGGATTGTTTTTGTCTTACGGGATTGAATCGGGGTCCAAACCCATTGTTGAGGACAAACAAGGGATTTAAAATTAATACAAAGACTTTTTCAAAAAAATTGAAACCGTTTCTTCGCATATTCATTGTAAGCTGGTGTACTGATTCACCCAATATCGATCCAACTATGGGTGTAACAATAAGATCCTGTATACTTGGTTTTTCTGCCGTTGCTTCAATAAAGTACTCCCAAATACATGACTGGGCGGTGGCAAAAAGAAAAGAATGAAAAACGCTTGCATGCTGACTTCTTAATGAATTATAATAATAAGATCCAGCAACTGGGTGACCGATATAATTTAATTGCCAGTCATCGTCATCCCAAACAGGTGGAGTTGAAAGTGACCGCTTCACGTTACGCCAAGCATCTTGTGTCCAGTCAGGAGACCATCCAGTTACTTCCTTAGGCGAAAGCATCAAAACAGTTATACCAAACAATTCAGCACCTCCGATGAAGAGTTCAGCACGCCCAATTTTTTTCCATATTCCATCATTCTGATTTCGTAACAATGGAGTATTTGATTGCTTTGGTAAAGTGTCGGGAACACTTATTACATATGTTTTTAAATTCAGAAAAGACCCGGCTTTTGTTTTAATGTCTATTTTTTGAGGGTCTGTTTTAGGAATAGAAAGTTGTTGCCCGGAATAGGACTCATTAACTTCTTTTTCCTGTGCATGTAATATAATATTTAGAAAAGTGGATAAAGCAAATGCAGTAAGGTTTACCCATGATCCGCTAATGATCTTTCTCATACGTAGAAGTTCTTGGTATTGTATTGCAAATCATGTGCTAGCCGATCCCAAACGGAACATAAGAGAATTGCAACTGCTGCTTACTTTTTTTGTAGATGCTTGTCTACAAAAAAACTCACATTTAAACCGGCAGAATAAGTCGACTTTATCTTTCAAACGAAAAAATATTCGCATCCTTATTCTTTTTACCTTTTAACAGTGAGGCTATGATCTCACCCGCCACCTGGCTGAACGTAATCCCATTGCCACCAAATCCAAGCGCAAAAAAACTGTTTGGTAGTTTCTTGTACGCGCCGATGTATGGCAATCCATCCTTAGTGGACCCAAATATACCTGCCCAACTGAACTCAGTTTTAAAAGGAACGGAAGGAAAAATCTTTTTAAAATCTTTTTGGAGCTGTTTTGATTTTTGCGGAATGAGCTTATCCCTTTTAATGTGAGAAAAAAATTCCTCATCCCGGCCGCCAACAATAATGCGATTGTCATTTGTTGATCGAAAATACAAGTAGGGTTTTGCCGTATTCCAGATCAAAACATCGCTTTTTCCAGGCTTAATTGGCGAATTAGAAGCCTCACTTGCGATAGCGTAAGTGCTGGTTAGTTTTACGATCGGTTTTGAAATAAAATCGACCACTTCATATCCTGTTGCATATACCAGCTTCTTTGCTCTAATGATAAATTTTTCCTGCGTTTTTAATTGAACATTGAAGCGATTGTGTTTGATAGAAACAACAGGCGTCCTGTCATAAACTAGGAGCCCTTTACGAATATTATATTGCAGCAGGTGATGGGTGAAAAGATAAGAGTCGGTTGCTGCGGCAACATCTGATAGTATTCCACCGGGGCATGAAAACCCAAATTGTTTGAACACCTGGTCTTCGTCCAGCCATTTTACTTTAAATCCGTACTTATTTCTCGCTTCAAATTCTTTTTCCAAAAAAAAGATATCTTTTTTATAGGCAGCATAATAAAGACTTTTTTTCATTTCAAAATCTTTCAATCCTGTCTTTGTTGCCAGTTCTGAAAGTTTGGCGATCGCTGAAACACCCAGTTTATACGAGCGGACAGCATTTTTTTCTCCTACCATCTTTATTAGTTCATGAAGAGGGGTATCTATTTCGTATTGTAGCAACGAAGTGCTGGCACAAGTACTGCCAAGGCCGATCGTCCTTGCATCTATAAGTGTACAATCTATCCCCTCTCGAATGAGATAATGGGCCGTTAACGCACCTGAAATCCCACCCCCTAAAACCAGCACGTCGGTTTTAATATCTTTTTCGAGTTTCGGATAAGAAAACGGTAGCCCGTTCTTTATTAAATTTAAAGGATAACCTGAACTTAGTTTCATGTTCTTTTATGACAGGTACCTTCTCAATGTCCAAGCAATAGTTTCATGTTCTTTTATGAGGTCAGTAAGAAAGTCTGAGGTTCCAATATCTCCATATTCTTCATCACAATCTTTTATATATTTTCTAAGCTGAATGATCACTGCTTCATGATCTTTTAATAACTCATTGATCATTTCTTTTTGCGAGGGATATTTACCGGGAGATTCTTTTAATGAGGTCATCTGGAGAAATTCCTGCAGGGTGCCTGGTGTTTTTGCTCCAAGCTTATTGATCCTTTCCGCAATTTCATCAATAGCTTCTTCCAATATTTTGTATTGCTTTTCAAAAAGCTTGTGCAATTCCATAAAACTGTTCCCGGAAACATTCCAGTGGAATTTTCTTGTTTTTGTATACAACAGGATCGCATCAGACAAAACTGATGACAATACACTCGTAATACTCTTAAGATTCTTTTCGCTTAAACCAATGTTGGGCTTCATCTTGTAGTTTTAAATTTAGTTTACAATGGGTAAAAACTTGCAACTATTATTCCAGATTGCAACACTGACATCCTTGTAAAGCGAATGGCACGGTATTTTCTAATTAGTTTTTTAGAACAAAATAATTATTTAATAACCTTTTAAACTTAAAGCTTATGTTACGCTGGACAGTTATATTCTTAGTAGTTGCCATCATTGCCGCAATATTCGGCTTTGGCGGAATTGCGTCAGGCGCAGCTTCTATAGCGAAGATCTTATTCTTCATTTTTATCGTACTCTTTTTATTGTCTTTGATATTCGGAAGATCAGTTACCAAATCGGATCTGTGACGATGCAGACAATACATTGATCTATTATTTCACAATTAAAAACCTTTAACGTATGACAACAGGAACTAAAGTGGTATTGGGTATCCTTGGTGCCGCAGCTGCTGGTGTGGTGATCGGGATGTTAATTGCTCCTGAAAAAGGAAGCGAAATGCGTACTCGCATTAAAAACACAGCAGGTGATTGGGTTGACAACCTCAGTAATCTTTTTACCAAAGGTAAAGAGGAATTAGAAGATCTAGGTGCAACTGCAGCTGAAAAAGGCAGACAAGCCCGTTCAGTAGTGGAAGATAAAGTAAACCGAATGAAAGAAAGCATTAGCTAATTTATAAACAGTCCCGCTGAAGCGGGACTGTTTATCATTCTTACAAACTGCTGCGCACTATGGAAGCACAAAATCTTAAAGAAGACGCTAAGGATATTCTTAATCACGCAGGTGATTACGCAGAGACTTTTTACAAGCTTAGTCTTGTAAGGCTTACAAAAAAAGTCAGCGATGTTGCTTCTGGCATAGTAAACTCCGTTCTAATTTTTTTTATAAGTCTTTGTATCCTCTTGTTTATAAGTTTTGCCGGTGCCTGGTGGCTCGGTGATGTAACTAATAGCCGTGCCGTAGGATTTCTATTGATAGCAGGATTTTATCTGCTGATCATATTCATTCTCGTACTTATGAGAAAAAAAATTATTTCTCCTTTTATTAAAAACACCCTGATAAGGAAATTTTATGAAGAGAAAAATAAAGTCTTATGAAGATCTTGAAAAGGAAGAGCAATTATTAGAAGAATTATTGCACGCCCAAAAACAATTGGTTCAGTTGGATGTAGAAGTGCTGAAACAACAATTGAAACCAGCTACAATGGCGTTAAAAGTCTTTAATAAGATTACAACTGTCGACAGAAGCAATATATTACTTAATGAAGGTGCCAATAAAGTAATTGATCTTGTATTTAGTAAATTTATACTTGCCAGGTCAGGATGGATCACGAGGTTCCTGGTTCCAATGTTCATGAAAAATTATTCATCGCATCTTATTGGTGACAATAAGGCGAATATTGTTGAAAAGGTATTTTCCCTTTTTGGGCGTAAAAATGGAAGAACCTCTACTCCTTCGAATGCCGCCGGCTATAAAAATTAATTAACTTACTGAAGATTGGTAAATGCCGGGACAGGTGATTGATAAGCACAAGCAACATTTCTAATAAATACCTCATATGATCAATTTCAATGACCGGATTCGGCAGATCTTGCTATTGCTGATAATAATTCTTCTTATCTATCTTTCACTACGGGAATTGAAATTGTTTATGCCCGGCGTACTCGGGGCGATCACTTTATATATACTTAGCAGGGCAAGCTATTTTCAACTTGTTTACAGTAGAAAATGGAAAAAAGGCCGAGCTGCTTTTTTATATATCATTTATTATTTGCTGCTGCTCGGGGTTCCAATATTTGCAGCCGTCACATTATTAAGTCCTAAAATAAGTAGTGCTCTCAGCGATCCAACCGCTCTAATAAATAATATTAAGCAATCGGTAATGCAAATACAGGCTAAAGCAGGTGTTTCTCTTGTCACTGAAAAATCACTTGCAAATTCACTTGATCAAACTATCACCTTTATCCCTTCATTGCTTAATAGCACATTGAATCTTGTCTCCAACCTTATAACCATGCTATTCTTTCTTTATTATATGCTATATCATGGCCGGGAAATAGAAATGACATTATTCAAAATAATACCATTGAAAGATTCCAATACGTCGATGCTGGCATCTGAGACCAAAAAACTAGTAAAAGCAAATGCGATCGGTATTCCGTTAATTTCTATTATACAGGGGCTAGTGGCTACGTTGGGCTATTTTATATTCGGAGTTGACGAATTTGCATTATGGGGTTTTTTTACGGGTGTGTTTGCCTTTTTCCCTGTTGTGGGGACTATGGTAGTTTGGGTACCGCTTGTAGTTTATATGTATGTATCCGGAGAAACATGGAATGCGACAGGTTTAATGCTTTACAGTCTTGTCGTCACAGGTAACATTGACTATATAGCTAGAATAACTATCATGAAAAAAATGGGGAATGTTCATCCTGTCATTACTGTTCTCGGAGTTTTAATTGGGTTAGGTCTTTTTGGATTTATAGGACTAATATTTGGTCCATTGCTAGTAAGTTACATTGTAGTGCTTTTCAGAATTTATATTAATGAATTTACAACTGTACCAGATGAAAAAAAGCCTGACGAAAGCGTTGTTGTTGCCAAAGAGCCGACTCCATAAAATAATAAGTTTTTATTTTACTCATAAAGATGAATTTATTTTCTATTTTTCTATGAGTTTTTTCAATTCTGTGCAGCCATTTAACTGATAAGTCATTATCTTAATCCTTTATTTATTCTAAAAAATACGGGGGTTGTTCAAAATCATCATCTCAACACTTTTCTTTTTTCCGATATCGCTATCTGCACAAGATATTACTGGCGTATGGACCGGCTATATAAAAACTCCTGGCAGCCAGCTTGAATATGAATTGGCAATAACTAACGGTGAAAAAAACCTTAGCGGTTATTCACTTATAATTTATCCCAAAGATGGCATTGAGAACATTGGAATAAAAAAGGCAAAGATCAAACAAACCAAAAAGGAAATATATGTTGAAGATGGAGAACTAGTATATGACAATTTCACTACACAGCCGAGAAGAAGTAAAATGTTTGGCAAATTATGGCTGACATTGAAAGATACTTTAATGATCTTACGGGGAAGTTTTGAGACACGATCGTTAGATTTCAGGGATACCCGAACTTATTCCGGCGAGGTATTTCTTCAAAAAACTGCTCGTCCTTTTTCTTCTAAAATGCTGATCACAATGGATGAGATAAATTTAGTTCACAATCTTTCATTTACAGGAACTAAAAAACCAAAAACCATTAAGAAGCCAGCTAATAACAATCTTAAAAAAGAAACAACTGCTGTGGCTATAAGCTCAACTCTAAAACCAACTGAAAGAAAAATTCAAAAGATCGATGAAATATTTTTCAACAGCGACAGTTTGCTGTTGAGTTTTTATGACAATGGAACTGTAGATGGAGATACGATCAGTATGGTATTGAACGGAAGGATCATTGCTGAAAAAATAAAACTTACTACCAATGCTTACAGGATAACAATTCCTACGAAGATCGCTCAAAACGACTCACTCATGTTGATCATGCAGGCAGAAAGCCTGGGGCTAATACCACCTAATACCGGCTTATTAATTATACAGGACGGATCAACCCGTTATGAAATACGTTTTGAAGGTGATATGCAGAGGAGTTCGGCGGTTATACTTAGAAGAAAAAGATAATACTATTACTTCCAAATATTATTCAATCTTATATACTCAAATTTTTTCATCAAAGCATTATCTGCAGATTGAATACTAACCTTACTGTACGGTGTATTGGGAAAGAAGATCTCTGTCATAACCGTTAGTCCACTATCTGTAAATAATTCAACAGAACTGATATCTATCAGCAATGAAATATTCATCTTATCATTAGTTGTAAACCGTGGCGCAAAATGTCTTACCGCAAAATCAGCCTGGAAATTTGTCTTTCCCGATTTGGTTCGGTCAATAAAATATTTGTTCTGTATTTTATCGAATCCTATTTCAAGTTCTTCGCCTAATTCATTCGATAAGACAATCGAAAGATCTTTTGAACCATCTATAGAAAGATTAATTATACATGGAAAGCTTAAATTCTTTATGTTTTTTGAAATATCAATTTTTCTAGACAAAGAAACATTACTAATAACTATCGGTTTTGATCTTATACTTGCGAGCTCTTTAACAGGTGCAGAAGTTATCAGCAATTCATTGTTTGCTTTAAGGATCTTTAATTCACGTGGTATTGTCATTGCACTTCGCCATGCTTCTGTGGGAACAACATTTGCATATAACCAGTTGCTCATCCACCCTAAAAATAACCTGCGTTTCCCGGTATTAGACCATGTAACTCCTGCATACTCATCAGGCCCGTAATCCAACCACTTTGTTTCTGTACTCAGCGGTAAAAAACTATTTCCGTCAAAATCACCCAGAAAATATTGTGTGGCAGATCCTTTATTAGGGCCTCCGGGATTTAAATTAACAATGAGAATCCAAACTGTTTTACCACCATAATCCAGAGTAAATAGATCCGGGCATTCCCAAACACCACCATGAGCACCAACATTTTCACCAAACTCACTTTCTTTTATCCAATCCTTTAAGTTTTTGGAAGAATAAAACATTATTCGATTACTGACCGCCAAAGTCATGATCCATTTTTTACCTTTCTCAAACCACATAACTTTTGGGTCTCTGAAGTCTTTGATTCCCGGACTTTTAATAACAGGATTATTCGCATATTTGATCCATGTCTTTCCATCATCAATACTATAGGCAAGGCTTTGATTTTGATAATCACTTTTGCCTTGCGCCTCACCTAGCGGATCATGATGAGTAAAAATGGCGACTAAAGGAGTCTTGCCATTTTTTCCAAATCCTGAAGTATTATGTATATCCACAACTGCACTCCCAGAAAAAATATAACCGAGACTATCAGGATATAGAGCTATTGGCTGATGTTTCCAATGTATCATATCCGTTGATGTAGCATGCCCCCAATGCATGGGACCCCATACTGTGCTATCCGGGTAATACTGATAAAACAAATGATAAATGCCCTTGTGATATACCATTCCATTCGGGTCATTCATCCATTTTCCTTTTGGTGTAAAATGAACCAGCGGCCGGTGTGGCTCATTATATGTATTGCCTTTTACCTGCGCATTTGTATCTGCTGAATGCAGTACGAAGACCGCTAAGGCAAGTAGAATGTATCTAAATTGATTCATTTAAAAAAACCATTTAAGGAATTTAAAACTCCCCCACTCCCGGTTGCTTCAACTTCCAATTTGCTTTTGCTTTTTCATCATCCACAATTTTCTTTACGTCAGCCAATAATTT
Organism: Chitinophagaceae bacterium; assembly: GCA_044867875.1. Lineage (GTDB taxonomy): Bacteria > Bacteroidota > Bacteroidia > Chitinophagales > Chitinophagaceae > VBAS01. Next base: position 1,183 of record JBIOVR010000127.1, on the reverse strand, counting down.
TTTTGCATCATAAACAACGCCATCTTTAATAGTGTACTTCACTCCGCCTACACGTACAGCTTTGTTCTGATCATTTAATTTTATGGCACCGGTTCCGTATAGTACTTGCAAATTTTCTAGCGGATTTACTTCAACAATTACCATATCCGCCAGCTTACCAACTTCAATTGAACCGATCTCTTTGTCCACACCCAATGCCTGCGCACCATATAAGGTAGCCGAACGAATTACTTCCAATGGATGAAAACCTGCTTCACGAAGAAGTTCTAATTCTCTTATATAACCAAAGCCATATGTCTGATAGATAAAACCATTATCACTTCCTGTTGTAACTCTTCCTCCACGATTCTTATACTCATTTACAAATGTCATCCATAGTTTATAATTTTCTTTCCAGGCAATTTCCTGTTCAGTACCCCAATTGAACCAATAAGAACCATGAGAATTACGGTTTGGTTCGTAAAATTTCCAAAGTGAAGGCAATGTATAATCCTCATGCCATTCGGCCCTTCTTGCTCTCATCAGGTCCCTGCTTGCATCATAAATATTAAAAGTTGGATCAAGAGTAAAATCAAGATCCAGCAATTCTTTCATTACCGCATTCCATTTATCACTGTATGGTGGCGCTGCTTGTTTCCATAATTTACCAGCTTCCTCAAAACGATTTTGTTCATTGCTATAATTATAGTTCAAAGGATAATCTTGTACAGTTTTATCAGTAAATAATGCTTCGGGTAAGCCATACCAATGTTCCATCGATGTCATACCGGCTCTTGCAGAATTCATCACGTTCCATTGCGCCACACTCATTTGTGCATGATGACAACAACTGCGCAACCCCAGTTTTTTATTTTCACGAATAGCAGCGTCCATTATTTGCGGTGCAGCGCCAAAGAATTTTATCCCATCCGCACCTTTCTTTGCATTATCTCTTACCCACTCTATTGCCAGTTCCGGTGTGTTGAGTGTTTGTTTAGCCCCCTGTCCAAATGCTGTGTAAGCAAATATCCTTGGCGCAGTAATTTTATTTTCAGCACTTAATTTTTTTTCATCCAGCACCCAATTAAGTCCATTGCCGCAGCTTGGATCACGAATTGTTGTGATGCCATGTGACATCCAAAGTTTAAAAACATATTCTGCCGGCGTGCCTTGTGCTGTGCCGCCAATATGGCCATGCATGTCA
>JBIOVR010000126.1:0-3407 GCA_044867875.1 Chitinophagaceae bacterium | reverse complement strand
TTTGGAGTAGTTATTATACAATGAAAAAATATTCACGGATTTTTAAATATCTCGGGCAGTATAAAGGACAAATTCTTCTTTATTTTCTTTTTATCATTCTTTCTGTTGTTTTCTCTATTGTTTCGCTTGGAATGCTCGCCCCTTTTTTTGACCTCATCTTTAAACAAGATAACGGCACAGCACAAATACAAGGAGAGAATGCTCTTATTCAATCATTGAAAGATTGGATGATCCATCAAAAAGATTCAACGGGAATGTTCAGTGGCTCTCTTGGAATTTTAGGATTAATAGTTATTGTCATTATTGTTTCCATTTTGCTGAAAAATCTTTTTCTCTACCTCTCATTTTATATTCTTAATCCGCTGAAAAATAAAGTTGTCAATAGCCTGCGTTTGGATTTATATAACAAGATCCTTCACTTACCTATTGGTTATTTTACGGAAAAAAGAAAGGGCGACCTGATCAGTCGTATCACAAATGATGTAAATGAAGTGGAAGCCTCTGTTGTAAGTACTTTGGAAGGATGGGTAAGAGACCCTTTAACGATCATTATAAATTTTACAGTACTTTTTTATATCAGTCCACAGCTTACATTTTTTATTTTACTCTGTATACCGATCATTGGTTTTGTATTGGGTCGTATTACACGTTCGCTGAAAAAGCAATCCAATGAAGTAGCAATAAAACACGGCGAATCGGTTTCAGCACTTGATGAAACCCTGAGTGGCTTGCGTGTTATCAAAGCTTTTAATATTGAGACATTATTGAAAAATCGTTTCCTTTCTGTCAACTCTGAATTATTGAATGCAAAGAATCATATTGGATATCGAAGAGATCTTGCTTCACCTCTATCTGAGTTTATGGGAGTGGTTATTTTTTGCGGCATATTATGGTTTGGTGGACAGTTAGTTTTAAAAAAAGAGTTACTTGAGCCATCTGTTTTTCTTGCCTACCTGGCTTTGTTTTACAATATCATCAATCCGGCCAAAACACTTTCTACTTCTTTCAGCAATATGCAAAAAGGCAGCGCTGCCATAGCAAGGATCGAAGAAGTATTGAATACTCCGATAACCGTTGATGACAACGTAAATGGTATGCAACTTCAGTCATTCAATAGTAAAATTGAATTCAGGAATGTACGGTTTGCCTATGAAGATGCAGTGATCCTTGATAATATTAATCTAACAATTGAAAAAGGAAAAACAATTGCCTTGGTTGGTTCATCCGGCGCCGGTAAGTCAACATTGGCTGATCTTGTTCCAAGATTTCATGATGTAACAAGCGGCGAAGTTCTGATCGATGGAATAAATATTAAAGATTATTCGCTGCATTCAGTAAGAAGTTTAATGAGTATCGTAACACAGGAACCGATCCTTTTTAATGATACAATTGCGAATAATATAAGCTTGGGGAAACCCGGCGCCACAGAAGATGAAATTATGCAGGCCGCAAAAGTAGCTAATGCTCATAATTTTATTTCTCAAAAAGAAATTAGTTATGCAACTAATATTGGTGATCGTGGCAGTAAACTCAGCGGTGGCGAAAGACAAAGATTGACGATCGCAAGGGCCGTTATTAAAAATCCGCCAATACTTATTTTGGATGAAGCCACCTCTTCTCTTGACACAGAAAGCGAAAGATTAGTGCAGGATGCAATTAATAATATGATGCAAAACAGGACAAGTATTGTAATTGCACACCGTCTTAGTACCATTCGACACGCAAACGAGATCATTGTTTTGCAAAAAGGAAAAATTGTAGAACGAGGCACCCATGACCAATTGCTTTCTCAAAATGGGTTTTATAAAAAGTTAGTAGAAATGCAAGAAGTACGATAAGATCAATCAACCAAATCGTGATTTTACGTTTGCATTATTAACTGTCTTTGGTATTTTCATGAAACAAGGGTCTGATATTTGTATTATCAAGTCAAATAATTTTCATCTGCCTTACAAGCCTGTCATATTTATCATCCTGTTTCTGCTATCTAAAGAAAAAAGCGTTGCTGGAAATTTACTTCCGGAAATAAATTCCACAAAAAAAGAAGCTTTAGAATTCATTGATGAAATAGATCAAACAAAAGAAAACAGCTTGTGGCCAAACATAAAACCAAAATTGTTTTATGATAACCTTAAGTTGAATTTGGAAAACCCCAAAAGCTTTTATCCGGGACGCAGTACTAATTTTTGTGCTTATGGAGCCCTCTCTTATTTAATAATGGAAAAGGACCCACTTGGTTATGTAAAATTTATGAATGATTTGTATGAGAAAGGAGAAGCAAGTTTTAATAACAATCATTTCAAACCCTCAAATGCAGTGATGAAAGCAGCGGGCACTTTAAAATTTAAAGGAGTGCTGGATATTCGACATGCAGAACAAATGTGGTTTCTTGTTTTGGCAGATAAATTCAAAGGCTATCTTAATTTCTTTGATAAAAAATTCAATGAAGGTGATGAAAATACTTTTTGGGCAGCTACCAATTTAGCCAAGTTCGATCGTATGGTGAATAAATTGTCTGGCGTTCATGTAAAAGCTGTTGGAAGCGATCTGATCAAACCCTGGGTAAAAGATCCTTATAGTTACCTCACAAAAAGGATCGACAGCAATACTGTTAGTCTCTATATCAACAACCGTATCATTCATAAAAAGAATCATGACAAAATAAAATTCTCGATACCAACTCATTTTATCATTCTACGGCAAATAAGAAAAGAAGGCAATATGGTCACACTTCGTTATTGGGATTATGGTGGAGAAACGGAAATGCAGGTCACCAGCCGTACTCTCAAAAAAATAATATTTGGAATAATAACTATTGATAAATGATCCGCCACTTATTTATTATTTTAATCACCTATTCGTTGCTGACTACTTCATGCAGCACTAAGATCATTTCAACTAATATTTATCAGGAGCATAAAGAAAATCTTGACAATATTGAACGCCGCTATGAAAAACTAAACCCTACAAACCATTTTAGTCTTGCCTTCACCGATAAGAAATTTAGCATTGTTTCTCTTGAGATGATCACAGATACCCTGACAAGGATCTATGAGTTTAATGTGACTGAGAAAAGATTGGCTGACACATTAATCAAATTTAATTACGATACTGCCGGCATATATTATTTGATAAAAAAAATGCAGCAATCAAAAGTTACCTGGATCAATAGTTTTGATTATTACGTAAATGACCAACCTCAACAACTGATAATTCTAAGTGTTAAACCCGTGACCATTCGCTATATTTTCTCACCTCCAAAATATGTAGCATTGGCCTATTTCAGAACTAATCAATCCTTTGATGAAAAAGGAAGATTGCTGGATAACAGACGTACAAAACAAGTTCGGAAAATAAAAGACCAGGTTTTTTATAGGATCACTGATCGCATTTGTTATACAATTACT
>JBIOVR010000125.1:0-9029 GCA_044867875.1 Chitinophagaceae bacterium | reverse complement strand
GGAGCCATGCGAAACGAAAACCACTTAACCGCTTTGTCAAATGAAACAAAGAATCCTCCTGCTAATTGCTATATGCACGATGGGTTGTTTACAATCCAAAGCAGCCGACATTGATCCTGGAACTCCCGGAAAGGGAAGAAGCATAAATGAAGTTGCTGGTAACATAGTTGATGGTGATTCTAAAAAGCCTATGAGCGATGTTACAGTTACCGCTTACTCAGCCAATAAAAAAGAAAAATTTGTGGTCACAGATGAATGGGGCCGTTTTGTATTTGATGAATTAAAAACAGGCATCTATAAACTTGTTTTCGAAAAAGAAGGATATAGAAAAGTTGTCCGTGAGAAAGTATCAATTAAAACAGATGAAACTTTTCAAATGCGTATTGAAATGATCGAAGCTGATGGATTTGATCTGCTGCCTTCACCCTTTCAATTTTTTGATACTGAATAGAGGGAGAATAACTAATCTTCGACGAATTGGGATGTATATATTACATCCCAATTTTTTTTGTTATGCCTGAGCAAAGAAATTCCACTTACGATCCATAAAGCTTCATATTTTTTAGTCGAGAAGATTTCCCAGGCTTCCTGGAATGCTTTTTTATAAAGATCTCGTGTGGCCAGAGTTACATGTGGATGAAAAGGCCGATCATCTTTTTTTATTGGGAATTTATTTTGGCTGAAAATAAAATCAGCAAATGATTGGTAAAGGCCATTCAATACTTCACTTTTAACTACATCAACAAAAATCACTTTTGGTTTAAAAGCTGCGAAATCTTTAAGTGCTATTTCAAATTTATTTTTTGTGATGCTAAACTCCCTGAGCGAATTTATAAGATCATTCTCCAGTTCTTCATTCATCCAGAAGGGAGGAATGATAGTTATATGTGCCGGCGATCTTAGAGCGACGGAACATTCATATCGTTCTTTGAAAAAATTTTTCCATTTCAATACCTGCTGATTGATATCCTCAGGAGCTACTATCGCGATAAAATACATATTCATAAAAAAACAGCCGTAGCACAAAGCTACGGCTGTTCCCTTTTCATGGTCCCGATATCCCGATAGTTATCGGGACGGGGTTGGTTTGGCATGGCTATACCTAATCTATATCGATATTAAAGTCATCATCTGATTTTTCGATCGTGAATTTCTTACGTTTATCAAGAAAGGATTTATATTTCTTATAGGTAGCATCGCTGGCTTTTTTGCCATTGATGAATAATTCACCATTATCATGTTTGATCGTGTATTGCTCCTTTTTATTTATTAAACCATCTTTTTCAAGACCATCAACAAATTCCTTATACTCTTTCATTTCGATCTTTGCTTTTTCGATCCCCACTTTGGCATTCTCCAGTGACTTTTCAATATCAGGTCCGATCTTGCTTAACTCAGCTTGCATTTTTTCCATATCAAGCTGCATTTTCTTCATGTCAATGTCTTTTACCTTGTCGAACTCCAGTTTCATTTTATCCCATTCAACTTTCTGCATGGACTCCTGTACTTCTTTTTGAATTTTTGCTGCATCGAATTCTTTCATGGCTTTTGCCATTTCTTTTTCAATATTTCCAAAATCGATCTTTGCCATTGATTGTTCCATTTCCTTTTGGATCTTTTCAAAATCAACATCATGTATTACTTTTTCCATGTCAAGCTGTATTTTCTTCATATCCAATTTCTTCATCGATTCATTTAATTCCTTCTGCATTTTTTCCATATCTATTTTAAAGTCAACGGCGTTAAGCTCATCAAGGACATCATCCAGGTCGCGGATCTTTTTTTCTTTTTTTGGAATTGTATCGCAATTATCATAACCGTTATCATTCCATGCCGCATAAGTGTTTTTAAAATCCCAGGAACTAAGGACAAATACACAAGTGATAGCCACAGCTGCTACAGCAAGTGGTCTCCGTAAATTTCTCAGGTTGGTCATAAAACTTAGTTTAGAGTTATTTGTTTTGTTTGGCTTTACTAAACCAAATATACGATTGATTTCGTATTTACAAAATCCCAGACATCAAAAAAGAAAATTTTAACAAATAGAGGAGAAGGGTTAAAAGATCATGAACGACGAACCCATTTGATCATTTCTTTCCAACTTGGTTTTTTACCATAAAGCAAAATACCGGTACGATAGATCTTGCCTGCGAGCCATGTTGTTAATATGAATCCGCCGATCAGCGACAACATTGAAACAGCTATCTGCCAGAAAGGGGGAGAAGAAGCCAATCGTCCCATCATTACTATTGGAGATGTAAAAGGAATTATGCTTGCCCAAACCATGACAGGGCTATCTGGTTTGTCGATATTTGATGACATAATTATAAATGCAAATATGATCGGCATTATGATGGGAAACATAAGTGATTGTGCTTCCTGTGGGTCTTCATTTACTACACTGCCAACAGCCGCGAACAAGGAAGAGTAAAAAAGATAACCTCCAAGAAAATAGAAAAGAAAGCAGCCAATAATTAATGGCCAATTCAAATTAGTAAGATTGGCGATCCCTTTTGCAGCCGCACTGTATTGTCCCGGATTGGAAGTCATCATTCCCGGGTTACTCTGAATATTCTTAACCTGCTCAAGTACATCTGATGGAAGGAATGTAAACGCTGCAGTGCTGATCAAAAAGATAAGTATGATCCAAAGAAGCATTTGTGTAAGACCAACGGCGCCGATACCAAGAATTTTACCCATCATTAATTGAAACGGTTTTACACTACTTATAATTACTTCTGCAATACGTGTTGTTTTTTCTTCCATTACTCCTCTCATAACCATGGCACCAAATATGAACATGGTTATATAAATAATAATGCCACTGGCAAAACCGATCCCTGCATTAACTGATGAGTTTACATTTTTATTTTTTTCATCAGTATTATCAACAGTGTAATAGGATGAGGAAGCCTTGTTAATAGAATCAATTTGGCTGACAGTAATATTTTTTTCAAGCAATTTGCTGCCCACATAAGCATTGCTGAGCCTGTCTCTTAGGCGATCCATTGTTTCATTCGAAGCGGCCTTTTGTGTTTTCAACAGGAAATGTTGGCCAGAGGAGTCAACAGCATATAGCAATCCATCAAATCCCTTTTGAGCAAAATTGCTTGTATCTGCTCCTGAATTAAAATCAAAGATCATTTTCGAAGTATCACCTTTCAGGAAATTTTCCAGGTTTCTCTTTTTATCAATAACAGCGATCTTCTTTTTACCTTCTGGCCTTGCTGCAAAAAAAACAGCTCCTGTAATAAATAATACCATGACCACTGGCAACAAAATTGTAGAGAGCAAAAAAGTTTTATTTCTTACTCTCGTAACATATTCTCTTTTCATTACCAACCATATCTTATTCATAGAATGATATTAGTTTGATGTTTATTCAACAGTTTCTTTTGAGAGAAATTGCCTGGTTAATGGAGTGCCTTCAACCAGCTTGATGAAAATATCACTAAGTGAAGGAAGGATCTCGTTAAACGAAATGATCTTTGACCCCTGGTTTAAAAAATAATTTAATACATCATTTGGTTTAAACCCTTCTTTGATCTTTAAAATATATTGGTGGTCTTTTGTACCTACCATTTCATATGGAGGGTTACCATTCAGGTCTTGAGGAATTTCTTCAAAGCCAATGCTGAAAAGATTTTCCTTGAATTGATGTTTTACACCTTTTACAGTACCATCCAGGATTTTCTGTCCTTTGTTTACAAGAATAATATGATCACAGATCTCTTCCACTTGTTCCATTCTGTGTGTACTGAAAATTATGGTCGATCCTCTTAGCGCTAATTTATAGATCTCATCTTTTATCAAATTACTATTTACAGGATCAAGACCGCTGAACGGTTCATCGAGAATAATCAACTTTGGTTCATGAAGCACCGTTGTAACAAACTGTAATTTCTGGCTCATACCTTTTGAAAGATCTTCCACTTTTTTTGACCACCAGCTTTGCATTTCAAATTTTATAAACCATTCTTTTATTTTGGCCATCGCCTCACTTTTTTTCAATCCTTTCAATTGAGCAAGGTATACAGCTTGTTCACCGATCTTCATTTTTTTATAAAGGCCTCTTTCTTCAGGCATATAACCAATATGAACCACATCATTTATCGGGTCAAATTTTCTTCCATCAAATTGGATCTGTCCCTCATCTGGATAAAATATACCTGTGATCATTCGGATCAAAGTGGTTTTGCCGGCGCCATTCGGACCAAGTAAACCAAAAATGCTTCCTTTGCTTACACTAAAGCTTATATCATCAACTGCTTTTTGTGTTGCAAAATATTTTTTCAGATTTTGAACTTCCAATAGAGACATATTGTAAAATTTCAGTTGCCAAATTTAGGCAGGGGGAATCACGAATGGTAAAATAAATGATTGCTGGCGGGATATTTCTTAAAATTGACTTGTTAACTGTGTTTCAACGATAGATAAAGCAACCCTTTCCCCATCAATTGCTGCGCTTACAATTCCGCCAGCATAACCGGCACCTTCGCCGCAAGGGTATAGATTTTTTATTTGAGGATGCTGAAGGGTTTCGGCATTGCGGGGAATACGAACCGGCGATGAAGTCCTTGATTCAGTAGCGACAATTACAGCATCATTGGTATAATACCCTCTCATTTTTTTACCAAATTCTTTAAAGGCAATTCGTAGCCTTTCATTAATAAACGGAGGTATTACTTCTTTTAGCAATGCGGAATTAATCCCGGGTAAATAAGAACACTGAGGCAATGACGAACTCATTTTATTTTCACAAAAATCAATTAGTCGTTGAGCAGGGGCTACAAATTTTCCTCCACCTGCTGCAAATGCTTTTTGTTCTACTTCTTGTTGAAAATACATTGCAGAAAGAGCACCATGTGTTTTATAAGCCAGGAGATCCGGTTCCTCAACCGATACTACAATTCCACTGTTTGCAAAAGGATTATTTCTTTTTGAAGGGGACCAGCCATTTACAACGAGTTCATTTGGATTAGTAGCAGCAGGAGCAATGATGCCACCAGGACACATACAAAAAGAGAAAACACCTTTTCCATCAACTTGGTGAACCAAACTATAAGAAGATGGAGGTAGAAATTCATCGCGAACCAGGCAATGATATTGAACAGAATCGATCAAGGCTTGAGGATGCTCCACCCGAACTCCTAAAGCAAATGGTTTGACTTCAATTTTAATTTTCTTCTCATGAAGCATTAAAAAAATATCTCTTGCTGAATGACCGGTGGCAAGGATCACCGAATCTCCTTCTATTATTTCACCGTCGGCAGTAATCACTTTTTTTATGATGCCATCTTCAGTTTTAAGATCGATTACTTTTTTCTCAAACAAAAACTCGCCGCCACTATCAATGATCTGTTTTCTGATAGTGGTTATTATCTGCGGTAACTTATTTGTTCCAATATGTGGATGAGCTTCATAAAGGATCTTTTCATCAGCGCCAAACTGCACCAATAAGTTTAAAATACGGTTTACATCGCCACGTTTGGTACTGCGGGTATATAATTTGCCATCACTATACGTACCGGCGCCGCCCTCACCAAAACAATAATTGCTTTCCGGATTGATAATGCCTTCTTTATTTAAAACCGCAAGATCTCTTCTTCTCGATTTTACATCTTTGCCACGTTCCAGGATGATCGGTTTAATTCCTTTTTCTATTAATTGCAATGCCCCAAATAGGCCGGCTGGTCCTGCACCAATAATTATAACTCTTTTCTTTGAGTGGCTAACATCTCCAAAACTGATCTTATTGAATGATCTATGATGATATGGCTCTTTTATAAACGCCTCAATAGAAAGATTGACATATACCTGCCGGCTACGGGCATCAATTGATTTTCTCAGAATTGAATACCCAGTGATATCAAATGGTTTACAACCAGTTTCGACAGCAACAATTTTTTTCAGATAATCCCCATCTGCTGCTTCAGAAGGCTTGATTTTTAGAGTAAGTTGTTTTTTCATGAATTACAGGCCGGTTATTTATACCGGAGCTGAATTGTTTTTGCAAATATTGAATTTTTATTGATAAAAAAACTGTCCCGCCTCAGGCAGGACAGTCACTAATAATTTTTTTTGAATCAATTTTCTGTAAGTATCAACTCAACTCTTCTATTAAGAGTTCTACCCTCTGCCGTATCATTTGTTGTTACAGGTTTGTCTTCACCATATCCTACTGCCTTCAAACGGCTGGCAGCAATCCCTTTACTTACCAGGTATTCCACTACAGCTTGAGCCCTGTTCTTGCTCAACGTTAAATTATACGCATTTGAACCGGTATTATCTGTATGGCCTTCTATTGTAAGTTTAGCATTAGGATACTTATTCAGAATATCTGCAAGTTGATTTAAAGACTCATAAGATATTTCCTGGAGTGTGGCTTTATTAGTATGGAAGTAAATGTTTTTAGCGATATAAGTAAGTTTAGTTTTCACATCCTCAGGACATCCATAGTTTGATGCCGGACCCTGTGTATCAGGACAACGATCAGTAGCGTCTGGAACGCCGTCACCATCACGATCAGTAACTGGGCAACCATCATTCTTTGTTGAGCCCGGCTCATCAGGACAGCGGTCTTTATTATCTGTAACGCCATCTTTGTCGCGGTCAGGATATGGACAACCATCCAGTTCAGAGTAACCCGGCATATCAGGACATTTATCTTTGTCATCCAATATGCCATCTTTATCAGTATCAGGTATCGGGCATCCTTCATATTTAGCAACACCCGCTACAGTCGGGCATTTATCCCTGCTATCAAATACTCCATCACCATCTGTGTCTTTATCAACAGGAGGGAGAACTACAACAGGTTCTGGCCATGGTTTTGGTTTATGAAATCTTAGTCCTATTGTGAACTGAAATCCACGATTGATCATTGAAATACCAGGCTCAATAGCATGTACTTCATAAAATCCGTACATATACCGGCCACTTAGCATAATATTCTTCCCTATCCAATATTCCAATCCGCCGGTAATATGAGCATCAAATTCTTCAACAGATCCTGTTATATCAAACTCACCAAATTTGTTGCTTTCTTCCGCATAAAGGATCGCATCCAACTGCGGGCCTGCAAATGCCGCAAACTTTTTTGAAAATTGATATTTTATTAAAAGGGGGATTGAAAAATAATTGAAGCGAAAGTTTTTCTTTTCTTTTAATTCAGTTGTTAGATCTCCCCCCATAGATGAATAAAGAAATTCGGGTTGAAAAGAGATAGGGAATTTTCTTATTGGAATATTCACAAATGCTCCAGCAACAAAACCAGTACGGAAATCAGATTTGATAAGATCGGATGAATTTCCACTTAAATTTAAATTAGATACATTAACGCCTGTTTTAATACCAAATGAAGTTTTTTGTTTGTCGGTTGACTGGCCTATTGCGGGTGATGAAATAATGAAAAATACTGTTGTTAGTAAGAGTAAAAATTTTCTCATAGCAGCGTAAATTGGGTAACCCTAAAGTAGGTATAAATTCCAACCAAATCAAGAAAGTTTTTTTCATTTTGCATTGAATTAAAATTGTTTTTTATAAAAAATAATTTTTCAATTTATCCGTATTTAAAAATAAAAGTATCTAACTTGAGATGCTTCCTTGTTATGAGAAAATTTCCCTTTTATCCATATCTGATCGCCATTTTTTTTGCGGTTTCCTGTAGCACTTCTTATAAAACAGAAAATGTTCAATACAGTAATTACAGGATACAACAATATGATGAAGGAAGTAAATCGCTTGCATCCATCGTTAAGCCATATTCGGATAGTGTAAATAAATTAATGAATATTGTGATTGGTTACAATGATGCACGACTTGAAAAGAAAAGAGAAGGCAACGCATTAGGATTTTTTATGGCAGATGCTTACCTGGAAATGGCGAAACAGAAATTAGATCCAAAAGTTGATGCAGCATTTATGAATTCAGGAGGTATTCGTTTACCTGAAATACCAGCCGGTGCCATTACACAAGGAAAGATCTTCGAGTTAATGCCTTTTGATAACCTGATGGTATTATTAAAAATGAAAGGAAGTCTCCTAAAGCAATACCTGGATACACTTGCAGCCAATGAAGGTGTAGTAGAATCAGGTATTACTATGCAAATTGTTAATAAAACAGCACAACAAATATTGGTCGGCGGCAAACCACTTGACTTAGATGGGGACTATACAATTGTACATTCAGATTATGTTGCTATGAACACTAATATGCTTAAAAACATTCATAGAAATACTAATGGATACCTGCTTCGTGATGCACTTCTTGATTATGTGAAGTTGATCAATAGTCAAAACAAAAAAGTAACAGTGACAAACATAGAAAGGGTCAGTTATGTTAACTAGGAAAACATTTTTATATAATAATATGATGGCTGCAGGAACTCTTTTTGCCGGCAGATCATTATTATCTGAATTAATTACTGACGAAAAAGGTTATCAACTCACTGTTTTACATACAAATGATGTTCATAGTCGCATTGATCCTTTTCCAATGGATGGAAGCAGTAACCAGGGATTGGGCGGGGTAGCAGCAAGAGCAGAAATAATCGAAAAAATACGAAGAGAAGAAGAACATGTTTTGTTATTAGATGCAGGTGATATATTTCAAGGCACTCCTTATTTCAATTTTTATAAAGGGGAACCGGAAATAAAAGCAATGAGTTCTATGGGTTACGAGGCAACCACGATCGGTAATCATGATTTTGATGGTGGATTGGAAAATCTTGCAATGCAACTAACAAATCATGCAAAATTTCCAATGCTGGTTTCCAATTACGATTTTACAGGAACGCCGATGGAATATAAGCATGAACCATATAAAATTTTTAAGAAAGGGAAAATAAAGATCGGCGTTTTTGGGTTGGGTATTGAAATGGCGGGTTTAGTATCCGAAAACCTTTCAGTTGGAACAAAATACCTTGATCCTGTAACGAGGGGAAATGAAATAGCATATAAATTAAGAAAAGAAAAAAGTTGCGATTTGGTCATTTGTCTTTCACATCTTGGGTATCAATATTCTGATAA
>JBIOVR010000124.1:0-18425 GCA_044867875.1 Chitinophagaceae bacterium | reverse complement strand
ATTGGATCTGGACCTGCTGGTTATACTGCAGCGATATATGCGGCAAGGGCCAATTTAAAACCAGTATTATACCAGGGAATACAGCCAGGAGGACAATTGACGATCACAACAGAAGTTGAAAATTATCCTGGTTATGCGGATGGTGTCCAAGGCCCCGAAATGATGGTACATTTTGAAAAGCAGGCCCATCGAATGGGTGCGGATATTCGATATGGCATAGCGACAAAAGTTGATTTCTCCTCTCATCCATTTAAGATCGAGATCGATGAAGAAAAATGGATCGAAGCAAATTCGGTGATCATATCTACAGGAGCATCTGCAAAGTGGCTGGGACTGGAAAGCGAACAGCGATTAAATGGTTTTGGCGTAAGTGCATGTGCAGTATGCGATGGATTTTTCTTTCGTAATAAAGAAGTGGCAATAGTAGGAGCTGGTGATACTGCAGCAGAAGAAGCATTATATCTCAGCAAACTTTGTACAACGGTGCATATGTTTATTCGTCGTCATGAGATGAGAGCAAGTAAAGTGATGCAGGATAGAGTGATGAATACAAAGAATATTAAGATGTATTGGGACACAGATACAGAAGAAGTGTTGGGCGATAAAAATGTAAGCGGTGTAAGAATAAAAAATAATAAGACTGGAGAAACACAAACAATTCCTGTTAATGGTTTTTTTGTAGCGATCGGCCATCAACCGAATTCTGAAATTTTTAAAGGATGGCTGGATATGGATGAAGCAGGTTATATCAAAACTGTTCCGGGTACTTCAAAAACAAATATCGAAGGTGTGTTTGCCAGCGGTGATGTGCAGGATAAAATTTACAGGCAGGCAGTAACCGCTGCAGGAAGCGGATGTATGGCTGCATTGGATGCAGAACGATGGCTGGGGGCAAAAGGGTTACATTGATCTTGAATTTCACGTTTGACGTCTCACGTTTCATTTTAAATGAACTTCAATGGGAGAGTTTATTATAGAGTTAAAAGGATTACAGTTTTATTCTTTTCATGGGCTATATGCCGAAGAAAAGAAAGTAGGCGGAGATTTTGTTGTGGATGTTTTGGCAAAGCTCGATTCAAGCCATCATGAAGTTTCTTCCATTAAAGAAACGGTAAACTATGCTGAAGTGATTGAGATCATTAAAAAAGAAATGGATCATCCGAGAGAATTATTGGAAACATTAACCCAGTCCATCGCAAAAAAAATCCATGATAAATTCTCTTCCATAATCGAAATAGAAGTTCGTGTTGTAAAAAAGGTTCCCCCGATAGCTGGTTTTAATGGGACTGTGGCTGCTACTTACCGCACAACATTTTAATATCCCCGATCTAAAATATTTTGAATTATTATGTAGCTTAGCTATGCTATGCCAACGATAAAATTCACTTATGCATTAAAAAGATTTTTTCCTAAGCTGAAAGACACTCCGGCTGCTGGAAAAACATTGGCAGAAATTTTCAAGGAAATAGAATCAAATTATCCTGGTCTTCAAAGCTATGTTCTTGATGAAAGAGGAAGTCTTCGCCGGCATGTTAATATTTTTATTGATGGCAAAATGATAAACGATCGAAGTAAATTGACTGATGCATTTTCTGCAGGCAGCGAAATATATATCATGCAGGCATTATCTGGCGGATAAAAAATATAATTATGAGATCAACTCTTTTATTGGGAACCCGTAAAGGTTTTATTTCTTACCAGTTTAAAAAAGGTAAATGGAAAAATGAGAATCTTTCCTTTGAAGGAGTTCCTGTTTCTATTGCTTATGCAGATGAAAGAAACGGTACCTGGTGGGCTGCTCTCGATCATGGACATTGGGGTGTAAAGCTTCATCGTTCCAATGACAGGGGGAATACATGGGAAGAGGTAACTGCCCCGGCCTATCCTGAAGGTTCAGAGATCAAAGATGGAGTGCCTGCCACTACACGATATATCTGGGCCATGGCGCATGGCGGTAAAAAATTTCCTTCACGTATTTGGCTGGGCACTGATCCCGGTGGTTTGTTTTTAAGTGAAGACAATGGAAAAAATTTTCAATTGGTAGAATCGCTGTGGAATCATCCGACACGTAAAGATGGATGGTTTGGTGGTGGCCGGGATCAACCGGGTATTCATTCTATAGTTGTTGATCCAAGAAATGAGAACAGGATCCATATCGGTATTAGTTGTGCAGGAGTTTTTGAAACGGAAGACAGCGGCAACACATGGCATATCCGCAATAAAGGGATGTGGGCAGATTTCTTACCGAATCCTGATGCAGAGACCGGTTATGATCCGCATATTCTTGTTGCGGCTAATTCAAATCCTGATATATTGTGGCAACAAAATCATTGCAGTATTTTTCGTTCCGCAGATGCTGCGATGAATTGGGAAGATATTGGACAAAAAGAAGGTACTGCAAGATTTGGTTTTGCAATAGCTGTTGCAGAAGATGATCCTAACCAGGCTTGGGTGGCACCTGCAAATAGTGACATGACACGAACTGCAATTAAAGGTGCTCTTTGTATTTGCAGAACGGATGATGGCGGTAAGACATGGAAAGAACAAAGAAAAGGATTGCCACAGGAAGGATGTTTTGATATAGTGTATCGTCATTGTCTTGCAAACTCCGGTGATGCACTTGCATTTGGTACAACTACCGGTAATTTATTTTTCTCTCCCGATCGCGGTGAAAGCTGGCAAACAATAAATAATTATTTGCCGATGATCTATTCGGTGCAGTTTGTGGATTGACAATTGCGAGGCCTTCTTACTAAAGCTGCGACGAATTTTAGTGATGAAGACCGAAGCAATCTTATGAGCCAGGCAGCATTACTACTATTGAGCTTTTGTTGCGTCGCACTTTTGTACGTTCGGTAATTCTATTCACCAATTTAGAGTCTTGTCATGTCGAGCCCGATTATTAATGACATTTACAAATATTATAAACGAAGGCGAGACATCTCAGATTTTAATGATCCTGAGATGTCTCACCTTACATCACTAAAGTAGCAACCGAACTAATACATTCGGTTAGACATGACAAGTGGAAGTGTCGTTTTTTTTAGTTTGCTTCGGCTTTGCAGTCAACAAACTTTTAGTTTATTGTATTACTCTCGGCAAGCCTCGCAATGACGAAGACTTCGTGGATGGAATATATTACACGAAACCGTCGAATGTTCGTCATTGCGAGGCGTCAAACAAAAGACAAAACATATTTAGTAAAGTAAGCCGAAGCAATCTAAAAAATAGATGATTTGCTCACACCAACGCATTCCACAACACTTCCACAGGGTGTAATGCTATTTTACCTGTACCATCTTTTACCTGGTGCCGGCAACTGGTGCCTGGTGCTGCAATAATTACATCGTCAGGTTGCTTGCGAACAGTGGGAAATAAAACAAGTTCACCGATCTTCATTGACAGATCGTAATGTTCTTTTTCATAACCGAAGGAACCAGCCATACCGCAACAACCTGAAAGGATCGTTTCTACTTTATAATTCTCCGGCAGCGATAATAATTTTACCGAAGGTGCCACACTGGATAATGCTTTTTGCTGGCAATGCCCATGCAGTTTGATCGTTCTTTGCTCTTTGGTAAATTGTTCTTTCCTGATATTTCCTTTTTCAATTTCATTGGCAATAAACTCATCGATCAAAAAAGTATTTGCTGCAAGTTGTTTTGCTTTTTCAAATTGTGCATCATCAGCAAGGTCAATATATTCGTCACGGAAAGTAAGGATGGCTGAAGGTTCAATACCTATTAATGGTGTATCAGCAGTTATTAATGGATGAAGCAGTGAAATATTTTTGTTTGCTATTTCTTTTGCTTTTCTAATAAGCCCTTTTGACAACCATGTCCTGCCACTTTCAATATGTTCCGGAATGATCACATCATATCCGAGTTTCTCCAACAACTGGATTGCTTTAATGCCGATCTCAGTATCGTTATAGTTTGTAAACTCATCACAGAACAAATAAACTTTACCTCTTGTTTCTGCTTTTTGACTTTTGACTTTTAACTTTTGATTTTTCTCATACCAACTTCTCAAAGTCGTTTTATACAAAGTGGGCATGCTTCTCTTAACAGCAAATCCTGACATCATCTTCACAATTTTACTGATAACACTATTCGTCATTAAAAAATTATAAATACCCGGAGCGATGGCGCCGAGCTTTGCAGAAGCGCTGAAGTTTGCAATTAATTTCGATCGGAATGGAACACCATTCGCATCATAATAATGCTGCAAAAATTCGGCTTTCAGTTTAGCCACATCCACATTGCTTGGACATTCGGATTTACACCCTTTGCAACTCAGGCATAGATCCATTACATCATAGATCTCTTTATGATCAAAACGGTTAAGCTTATCTGAGTTGGTCAAGAACTCTCTCAGGATATTTGCTCTTGCTCTTGTTGTATCTTTTTCATTTCGAGTTGCCATAAAGGATGGACACATTGTGCCACCTGATAATTGTGTTTTGCGGCAATCACCGCTGCCATTACATTGTTCGGCATGTTGTAGCACATCCTGGTTATGAAAACGGAAAACGGTTTTAAAAGCCGGTGTTTGCTGGCCGGGAACATATCGCAACATCGTATCCATCGGCGGGGTATCAACGATCTTATTCGGATTGAAAATGTTTTCAGGATCCCAGGTTCGTTTTACTTCTTTCAGCAGGCGATAATTTTTTTCACCCACCATTTGTTTAATGAACTCACCTCTCAATCTTCCATCGCCATGTTCGCCGCTAAGTGAGCCGTTATATTTTTTTACCAATGTTGCTATTTCTTCAGCGATCGTTCTGAATAATTTATTGCCTTCTTTTGTTTTTAAATTGATAATAGGTCTTAAATGTATTTCACCTGATCCGGCATGTGCATAATGCACTGAATACAGGTTATGCTTCTTTAATATTTCATTGAAATCGCGGATATAATTGGGCAGGTCATTTACATCTACCGCTGTGTCTTCAATTACAGGCACAGCCTTTTCATCTCCTGGTAAATTGCTCAACAATCCAAGACCTGCCTTGCGTAGTGTCCATATTTTTTTTGAATCTTCGCCAAACAATAGGGGAAAATGATAGCCCAACCCTGCAACTCTCATGTCTGCTTCAACTTGTTTGGCAAGTTCAATTATTTCTTCACGGTTCGTTCTTGCAAATTCAATAACCAGTATTGCACCCGGGTCGCCTAGTACAAAAAAGCGGTTCCTGATCTGTTCTTTATTTTCTTTGGTGCATTCGAGAATATAATGGTCTATCAGTTCGCTGGCACTGGGTTTATATTTTAAGGCAATGAGGTTTGCTCGTAGTGATTCATCAATAGAATTAAAGTGTACACAAAGCAAGCCTACTTCTTTTGGCGGCAGAGGTACTACATTCAATTTTATTTCAGTAATAAAAGCCAGTGTGCCCTCTGATCCTGCGATTAGTTTACAAAAATTAAAATCTTCTTTGCCTGCAGTGAAAGGCGCTGACTCCAGTAACACATCGATAGCATAACCTGTATTTCTTCTTTCTACGGATTCTTTTGGAAATTCTTTTCTTATCTCTACCTGGTTTTCATAGTTGCTCAAAATGCTGCGGACAGATCTATAAATACCTGCTTCCAATCCTGTGCCTTCACATTTTGTATGAAACTCATCAATGTTGAGTGATTTGAATTCTGCTTCGTTGCCATCACTCAGCAATGCTTTTACTTCTAGTAAATGTTCTCTTGTACTTCTGTATACAACAGAATTAGAGCCGCAGGAATTATTACCAACCATTCCGCCGATCATGGCCCTATTGGCAGTTGATGTTTCTGGTCCGAAAAACAAACCATGTGGTTTTAGAAACATATTCAGTTCATCGCGAATAACACCGGGTTGTACTCTAACCCAATTTTCTTGTTTATTCAGTTCTAAAATCTGTGTAAAATATTTTGAAACATCTACAATGATGCCATTGCCGACCACTTGTCCTGCAAGCGAAGTGCCTGCCGTTCTTGGGATCAATGAGGTCTTTTCATCCTTCGCAAACTTGATAAGGAGTTTAATGTCTTCGATCGTTTTTGGAATAGCCACTGCTAATGGCATTTCACGATAGGCTGATGCATCTGTAGCATACAGGGTACGCATCGTAATGTCATAAAAAAGATCTCCCTCAATTTGTTTTTCTAACTGCTGCAGTTTCTCCTTCATTAACTGTGAAATATTGATTGGTTGTAAGTGGCCAAAATTAATTCTTTTAAGTCTATGTTGTTGTTTTCACGAACAGCCCGAAGTTAGTATTCACCTATTTTCATTTATTACTAGTTTTCTAACGGCAAAAGGAAGCAAACTAAAAAGACATTTCCACTTGTCATGTCGAGCCGATTGTATTAGGACGGTGCTGCTTTAGTGATGTAAGGCGAGACATCTCAGGATCGTTAAAACCTGAGATGTCTCGCCTCGGTTTACAATATTTGTAAATGTCGTTAATAATTGGCTCGACATGACAAGACTCTAAAATGTTGAACAGAATTACCGAATCCTTCGCTGTTCGCTCTGGACATGCTACTGCAACAATTGTCGAATAGAATTGTTGCAGTACAAGTGAGTGACACAACAGGCGATGATAGTAGTTCTTCAGTCGGCTATCAAATCACTTTCTTTTTCCAATGATTACCTCGCAAATAAAAGAAGGCAGGAATGAACATGCAGATCCAATAAAGCCATTCACTCATCCATCCAATTGTGATCGAAAGTTTTAGTTTTTCAAAGACGACATATATATAGATACAATATAGAATGATCGTTACTGCTTCAATAAGAAAAGTAACTTTTGTATTTCCTGTGCCGGTAACCGCATGAAGCCATACAACAGAGAATGACATCAGGATCATTGCAAGCGATACAACACGGATAACAGGAATACCTTGACGGATAAACTCATCGCCTTGTCCGTATATGGAAAGAAATAGTTGCGGAAAAAGATTGAGTAGAATACAAAGAACAATGGCAATACTGGTACTCAACTTTACTATTTTTTTTATTACAAAAAGTACTTCGTCTTTTTTGCCTTGTCCAATTATGTTACTTACCATGCTGTTGCTGGTAGAAGCAAATGCCCAGCTCATGCAACCGAACATGCCAAATACATTTCGCATAACATTTGAAATGGCTTGCGGCATGTCTGAGGATTGATTTCTTTCAATAAGAATAAAGAAAAATTCCCAGCTCATTATGCTTATTGCGTGTTGAAATACCAGTGGCGCCGACATCGCAGTTATGAGTGACGCATTTCGTCTATCCCAACGCAGATTTTTAAACAATGCAAAACGCTGCGCTATCCCTTTTTGATGAATAACAATATAAATAACAAACATGCCCACAAACTCTGCAATGATAGATGCATAGGCTGCTCCATTAAAACCCAATTCCGGTAAACCCCATTTGCCAAAGATCAATGTGTAATCAAAGACAACATTGGCTACCGCTTCGGCAATTGTTCCCATCACCATGTATTTGCTTTGATTGGTGCCGACAAGCAAAGCATTTCGCATTTGGTAGATATATAAAAATGGTAAACCCCAGATGCGGATCTTTATAAAACTGATAGCCATTTCCGCTTTCTCAGGCTCATGTAATAGTGCCCGAAGAAGAGTTGGTGTTATTGTATAAGAAAGAATAATGGCGATCGCAGAAACAAGTAGCGCATTAAATATTCCCTGATTGAAAATTTTCCCGATCTCTTCGGTTTTGTTTTCTCCGGCCCGGCGACTAATAAGAGCAAGCAAGCCATTATTCATTGCAAAACCTATCGAACCAAAAATTAGATAATAGACCCCGGTGATGCTGGCGACGGCAAGTGTTGTGGTCGAATAATGGCCAAGAAAAATATTATTAGTAATAAAATTCAGTTGCGGTACAAGAATAGCAATACTTATAGGCAGAGTCAGTTTAAGGATCTGCTTGTTAGTGATCTTTAATTGCAGGCTATTTTGAAGGCTATCCATTGAGTAAAGGGCTGCAAGATAAGGAAGAGCTAGATGCTGGATACTAGATACTGGATTCTGATATTAGATTCTAGTTTGTTTTTAGCACCGAGTATTTAGCATCTGTTATACAGTAACTTTTGCCCCGGACTGATTTTTGTTCTAACATTGCACGCAATTAAATCAACTACCTGAAACCTTCATTTCATATTAAAACTGAGGCTGAGTATAATCCGGCTAATTCGATCCTTTTAATGATTGCCAGTGCAAGGCATTGCAGCTTTGCAGTAATGAATTATTTGTCAAAGGAATTAGTTGAGTTTGGATATTACACTTCTACAGAAGATGAAAATGATTATAAAAGTTTTTTTGAAGGTGTCGAATCGTTGAATAACCGGTATTATCAAACTGCGATCGGTTATGATTCAAATGAATCTGTGCAGATCCCTTCGGTTGTTTATAAGTATGAGGATGGGCAATTGAATTTAGATGCCACGTTTGGAAAAAGTGTTCATACAACTGTTGTTTCAGAAAACGTACCGGGCTGGAATTTTTATAATGTTTATCGTCTTCCTTCAGATCTTCATTCGGCAATTAGTTGGAAATTTTTAAGTGCAAAATCCTGGAGCATTTATTCTGTATTACTAAAAGGGCATGCTTCAAAAAATGATGAGGCAATGATCATTGATTTTAAAACAGATGAATTTTCGGTGGTCATTTTGAAAAATAGTAAGTTATTACTTGCAAAAACATTTTCATATACTTCGCCTGAAGACGTCTTATATTATTTATTGAAATGCTGTAAGCAATTAAATTTATCACAAAAAACTGTCAAACTCTCATTAGCTGGCTTGATTGAAAAAGACTCTGCCGTTTACCGGGAATTGTATAAATATTTTATCAACCTTGAGTTTGAATCTTTATCGGCGGATGTAAAACTTGCTGAAGCATTGACAATACATCCCGAACATTATTTTTCATCCATCAGTAAACTGGCTGCATGCGTATTATAGGTGGAGAACATGGCCGCAGAAGAATTAGCCCTCCGGCAAATATGCCGCATACAAGACCTACCACTGATGTAGCCAAAGAAGGACTCTTTAATGTAATTTCTAATAATCTCGATATTGAAGAATTAAAAACACTGGATCTTTTTGGCGGCACAGGCAGCATTAGCTATGAATTAGCAAGTCGCGGTGCAAGTGACCTGACTATAATTGAGAAGGATCCAAAGATGTATGAGTTTATAAAAAAAACTGCCGGCGAATTAAAACTTCAGAATTTTAAAGTGCTGAAGCTCGATGTATTTAAATTTATTGATCAGTGTACTGACAAGTTTGATTTTATTTTTGCGGGCCCTCCTTATGCACTCGGCAATATTGATGATCTGCCTAAACTTGTTTTTGAAAAACAATTGTTGAACTCCAAAGGATGGCTTGTGCTGGAACATACACCAAGAAATGATTATAAGAAATTTCCTCACTACGCCACTGAGAGAAATTATGGCACAACGATATTTTCTATTTTTATTGAGACCAGGGCGAGTGAGTAAATAATAGATGATAGATAATAGTTTTTTCAGATCGAAAGTGAACTACTATCTGTTAACTATTCACTATTAGTTATTATCTTCCGTAATGCTTAAAGCAGAAGCAAGGGACTTATATAAGAAAAAAAGATTGGATCTTTCCGCTACCGAAAGAATTAAGCTGGACGATCTGTTGTTGATACAATTGCAAACTGTACAATTACCATTTATTACGTTTTTGCTTTCTTATTGGCCGATCGAGCAAAATCATGAACCCAATACACATTTGTTTACCGACTATTTAGAATTTCAGAATCCCGAATTGATCATTTGTTATCCTAAAACCAATTTTGAGAATCATAGCATGCAATCAGTGCAGACAAATGATGATACTCGTTTTCGTAAGAATAAATATGATCTGTATGAGCCAGAAGATGGGGTAGTTGTTAATCATGCTGGCATGGATATGATCTTTGTTCCGTTGCTGTCATTTGATAAAAATGGGTTTCGTGTTGGTTATGGAAAAGGCTTTTATGACCGTTATCTTTCCCAATGCAGAAGCGATTGTCTTAAGATCGGCTTTAGTTATTTTGAACCGTTAGACACTATAGATGATACCAATGAATTTGATGTACCTTTAAACCTTTGTGTAACACCGACGACTGTTTATGTATTCTAATCTTTTCCTAAAAACATTCCGCATACTTCTCTTTCCCCTGGCCATCATTTATTGGTTGATCATTTTTATCCGGAATAAATTTTACGATCTGAAAATTTTCGGTTCAGCAACATTTGGCATGCCATTGATCTGTGTTGGTAATCTTTCCGTCGGGGGCACAGGTAAGTCACCAATGGTAGAATTTTTGGTAAGAAATTTGAAAGATGATTTTAGGGTGGCAACACTTAGCAGGGGATATAAAAGAAAAACAAGGGGCTATGCATTGGCTAATGAAAGATCCGATGCATTGGAGATCGGTGATGAACCCATGCAATTCAAATTGAAATTTCCCGATGTACCTGTAGCAGTAGGGGAAGAAAGACTAGATGCTATTTCGCAGCTCTTACATGATAAACCCGATATACAATCTATTATTCTTGATGATGCATTTCAGCATCGTGCAATAAAAGCGGGAATGAATATTTTGTTGA
Organism: Chitinophagaceae bacterium; assembly: GCA_044867875.1. Taxonomy (GTDB): domain Bacteria; phylum Bacteroidota; class Bacteroidia; order Chitinophagales; family Chitinophagaceae; genus VBAS01. The sequence goes on along the minus strand of JBIOVR010000124.1, from coordinate 7,805 downwards.
CAGATTATAATAATCTTTTTACACGTGATTTTTATTTACCTACGGGTGACCTTCGTGATCTCAAATCAAGTTATAAAAGAGCTGAGATAATCGTTGTTACTAAATGCGAGCCCTTCTTAACTGAAAAAGAAAGAAATAAAATCATCGAAGAGATCAAGCCTTTAGCTACGCAACATATTTTTTTTGCAGCTAATCTATACCCTGCGCCTTATCATATAATTCGGCATCATGAAACAACAAGCCTTCTCCCGGACTCCGAAATCCTGCTTGTAACAGGTATTGCCAATCCTCAGCCTCTTAAAGATCTTGTGATGGATCATTCTGAAACTTACTATATGTTGCATTATCCGGATCATCATATTTTTACAATTGATGACTGGAAGGACATAAAAAAGCGATTTGATAAAATAGAGGCAGAGAAAAAGATGATATTGACAACAGAAAAAGATGCTGTAAGACTGTCAAAGTTTGGCAGCCAGTTAAACGATGTGCCGCTTTATGTAATCCCGCTGCAACATCATTTCCTTTTCAATGAGGAAGCAAAATTTTTAGCATTGATAAAAAACTATATAAAAGATTTTACCGATAGCTATCGGGATAAGGTTAAATAAATAAAATGGGAAGAAAAAATTCAAAAAAGAGAAAAGAGAAAGAAAAAGGTAAACAGAAGGATAAGCATTCACATGATCAGTCATTGACTGGTGTATTGGATATAAGTCGTTCAGGAACTGGTTTTGTTGTGGTACAAAATATGCCTGTCGATATTCTTATTCGTCCCGATGATCTGGGAACTGCTTTACATGGCGATACTGTGAAGGTGAAAGTAAAAGATGCAAAAGATAAACATAAAAGACAGCGGGGCGTTATAACGCAAATTGTCAGTCGCAAGCAAACTGAATTTGTTGGCACACTTCAAATGAATAAAGGCTTTGCGTTTTTTGTGGCTGACGGAAATAAAAAGATGCCTGATATTTTTATTCACTCTTCAAAATTCAATAACGCTAAAGATCGTGATAGAGTAGTTGTAAGATTGCTGGAATGGGAGGACCAGGACAAAAGACCAGAAGGAGAAGTTCTGCAGATCCTTGATAAAGAAAATGAAAATGACATTGCGATGAAAGAAATTTTATTGCAATTCGGGTTTCCATTAGGTTTCCCTGATGAGGCATTGGAAGAAGCAGCAAGAATACCTGATGTCATTACAGATAAGGAAATTAAAAACCGAAAAGATTTTCGTGATATACTCACATTTACGATCGATCCTGTTGATGCAAAAGATTTTGATGATGCGATTTCATTCAGAGTGTTGAAAAATGGTAATTATGAAATTGGGGTTCATATTGCAGATGTCAGTCATTACCTGGAACCAGATGGATCATTAGATAAAGCAGCTTATGAAAAAGCGACTTCAGTTTATTTACCTGATCGTGTGAATCCAATGCTGCCTGAAGAGATTTCCAATGTGCTTTGCTCATTAAGACCGCATGAAGAGAAACTTACTTTCTCAGCTGTTTTCCAAATGACTCCTGAAGGAAAAATAAAACAGTATTGGTTAGGCAAAACAATTATTCATTCAGATCACCGCTTTACTTATGAGGAAGTGCAGGAAATAATTGAAACAAAAGATGGATTATATCGGGATGAAATTCTTATCCTAAATGGACTTGCACAACAAATGCGTAATGATCGGTTTAAAAATGGGGCAATTAATTTTTCATCACAGGAAGTCAGATTTAAACTAGATGAAAATAATAAGCCCATCGGAATAATGATCAAGGAAAGCAAAGAAGCTCATCAATTAATTGAAGAATTTATGCTACTTGCTAATCGTACTGTTGCAGAGAATCTTGGTAAAATAAAGGTCAACAATAAACCAATTCCTTTTCCATATCGTATTCATGATGACCCGGATGAAGAAAAATTGTTGCCGTTTGTTGCCTTTGCAAAAAAATTCGGTTACCAGTTTGATATATCAAGTCCCGATGCGATCGCTTCATCATTTAATCATATGCTAAAACAAGTTCATGGCAAGCCTGAACAACATGTACTGGAACAATTAGGAATAAGAACAATGTCAAAAGCGAAGTACACAACTGAAAATGTTGGTCATTATGGTCTGGGTTTTGAACATTATTGTCATTTTACTTCTCCTATCCGGCGTTACCCGGATGTAATGGTGCACCGAATTCTTGAACAGGCATTAAACAATAATTTTATCATTGATAAAAAGATAGAAGAAAAATGTAAACATTGCAGTGATAAGGAAAGATCATCGATGGAAGCTGAAAGAGCCGCTAATAAATACAAGCAGGTTGAGTATATGCAGAATTTTTTAGGAGATGAATTTGAAGGCGTGATCAGCGGCGTATCATCTTTTGGTTTTTGGGTAGAAACAGTTGAACATAAATGCGAAGGGCTTGTTAGCATACACAGTTTATCCGAATATGATGATTTCAAACATATTGAAACTGATTATTGTCTTGCAGGTGTTCGTTCGGGCAGAACTTTTAGAATGGGTGATAAGGTTTGGATAAAAGTGATTGCAGCCAATCTTACAAAGCGCCAATTGGATTATGAATGGGTAGTGGCAAGTGGATTGAAGGAACAAAGTGAAAAGTCAAAAGTTAAAACTAAAAAAAAGAAAGAGTAAATTCATTTATGCAGTCATTTGAAACGTTATCGAAGCAATTCACTGAGAAATTTGATACAAGACATTTCCCGGAACAACCGGCTTCTTTGTATGATCCCAATGAATATTTTTTAAAACTCGGTGGCAAACGGGTTCGCCCCGTTTTATGTTTGATGGGCAATGAACTCTTTGATGAAATTATTCCCGATGCATGGCATGCTGCAACGGCGATCGAGCTTTTTCACAATTTTACTCTGATTCATGATGATATAATGGACAAAGCTCCTTTGAGAAGAGGAAAGCAAACTGTTCATACGAAGTATAACGATAGTACAGCATTGCTTGCAGGCGACGTAATGCTTGTCAGGGCTTATGAATATTTAAATAAAATTTCATCTGCATATTTAAGTAAGGTGTTGTCATTGTTTAATAGAACTGCAATAGAAGTGTGTGAAGGTCAACAAATGGATATGGATTATGAATCGCAGACCAACGTAAACATGAATGATTATCTGCGAATGATAGAGCTTAAAACCTCCGTGGCGTTAGCAGCGAGTTTGAAAGTAGGAGGCTTGCTTGGCGGTGGCGGCGAGAGAAATCAAAATCTGTTATACGAATTTGGAAAAAAGCTGGGAATAGCTTTCCAGGTGCAGGATGATTACCTGGATGCATTTGGTGATAAGAATAAAACAGGCAAACAAGTAGGCGGAGATATTTTAGCCAATAAAAAAACTTTTTTATTGATTCATGCAATGGAGTCGCCTTCTCATAAAAAAGAATTGGAACAACTAATAAAAGCGAATCCAAACGATAAAGTAGAAAAAGTAGTGGCAGTTTATAAAGATTGCAAAGCCGATGAATGGGCCCTGCAATTAAAAAATAAATACTTTGATGAGGCGCTAACTCATCTTGATGACATTGCTGTTCTATCAAAAAGAAAAGAGCCACTTAGGGAGCTGGCTCTTTTCCTGGTTCAGAGAGATTTCTAGATCATTGTACCGCTGACATCAAAACCAATAGCGATACAACTTATAATGATCACAAGATCCATTAACACGCTAAAAAAGAAAACAGGGATGGTGATCTTAGTTGGCATAGCAGCAAGATTCACAATAAGTGTAATTCCCATGCCGCCGATAATGAATGGCCAGAAAATAAAATGATTTCCTGCAAGTACTACTGCGAACATCGTAAATATAGTCAGTACACAACCATGAAGCGTAATTGCAGCTGCGAGCCAGCCAAGGCGATATTTTTCCTGGCTTATGCACCAGTCAATAAATTTTTTCCATACAGATATTTTGGTATCGTCTTGTTGATGTGTATATACATGTTTAATTGTTGTTTCCATATCAATTATTTTACACAAATTTCCTTCGCCACAGGTGATTCAATTATGAGGCCAGTTAACATTTCACCTGATTTTTGTCAGGTTACGGAAAATGAGAAATCTTATAATATTAAACCTGCTTTCAAAATTTTCCCTATTTTGAACTTTTAAAACCAACACTGATGGCTAATTCATTGTTTCGCCGCAAAACAATTGACTCAATTCTTTCTGAAGCTAAAAAAGGTGATACAGATGTCCATACACATGCATTAAAAAGAGTTCTTACTGTTCGGGATCTTACTTTTTTTGGAATTGCAGCCATTATAGGTGCAGGAAGCTTTAGCTCTCTCGGAGAGGCAGTTTTTAAAGGCGGTCCCGGAGTTGTATTACTTTTTGTTATTACAGGCATTGCCTGTGCATTCACTGCTCTTTGTTATTCAGAATTTGCCAGTCGCATACCTGTGGCAGGCAGCGCATATACCTATGCCTATGCAAGTTTCGGAGAATTATTTGCCTGGATAATAGGTTGGGCTTTGATCATGGAATATTCCATCGGCAATATTTATGTAGCATTCAGCTGGAGCGATTACTTCACTTCCTTTTTGCATAAAGTAAATCTCCATATACCTGATTACCTAACCACCAGTTATGCCGAGGCACATAAAGCAGTATTAAATAATAGCTCGAATACGGAATTGACCAATGCATGGAATTCGGCGCCAATGCTCGGCAGTCTTCGGATAATTTTTGATATGCCAGCCCTGGCCATTAATTTACTTATCACTTATCTCGTCTTCCGTGGAATAAAAGAAAGCCGCAATTTCAGCAATGTGATGGTGATATTAAAACTCGCCATAGTTACTTTGGTTATTTTAGTTGGGGGTTCATTGATATTATCACACGGATTAACTTATAACTGGACACCGGCAAATGATGAAGGAGTCAAATCATTTATGCCAAATGGATTTAGCGGTGTAATGGCAGCCGTCGCAGGGGTTTTCTTTGCTTATATTGGATTTGATGCGGTAAGTGTTTTAGCAGAAGAAAGCAAAAACCCACAGCGGGATCTTCCCCGAGGCATGATCTATTCATTAGTGATCTGTACTGTTGTATATATTTTATTGTCACTCGTACTTACCGGCGCCGTTCATTATAAGAATTTCGAAGGGGTTGGCGATCCGCTTGCATTTATTTTTGAAAAGCAAAACCTCAATATTGCATGGATGCAAATACTCGTATCAATTTGTGCAGTAGTGGCAATGACAAGTGTGCTCCTTGTATTTCAAATGGGACAGCCAAGAATATGGATGAGCATGAGCCGTGATGGTTTGCTGCCACCTGTTTTTCAAAAGATCCATCATAAATTTAAAACGCCATCATTTGCCACCATCGTTACAGGATTGGTGGTTGGCGTTCCAATTCTTTTTACAGATAAAACTTTTGTACTTGACTTTACAAGTATTGCAACATTGTTTGCTTTTGTCCTTGTTTGCGGCGGTGTATTATTAATTCCTAGGAAAGAAAAATTGGCAGGACGTTTTCACATTCCTTATATCAATGGACAGTTATTATATCCATTGATCATTGCCCTTTCTCTTTTTTTGTTTGCGAAACTCAGTGAAAATTATTTCAGCAATCTTTTTGATTTTGACTTTTCAGCAAATGCAGATTATAACGAAGGCAAAGTGAGCTTTATGGATCTTGCCACTCCAAATCTTTCTGTTATTATTTTTTGGATAGTTTGTTTCACACTTGCTATTGCAACGCTTATAAAGAAATATTCTTTGATCCCATTGATGGGAGTTACTACCTGCCTTTATTTACTTACCGGCATGACTAAAAGTAACTGGGCATGGTTTCTTAGCTGGTTGGGAGTAGGGTTGATCATTTATTTTATTTATGGATACAATAAAAGTAAGCTGGTTGGGAAAAATAATTTTTAACCCGGCTTTGGTGTTACTATTAAAGTTCCGTTGCGTCGCACTCTTATACTTTAGTAACTTTGTTGAGCAATTTTATGAAATTCGAAATAGGCGATATTGTTCTCATAATACACTCCAATGAAGAAGCCGAGGTGGTCGACATTATCAACGATAAAATGGTGATGGTAGATGCCGGTGGTGTCCAGTTCCCTGTGTATAAGGACCAGATTGATTATCCTTATCTGAAACGTTTTATGGAAAAGAAGAACGGGAATGAAAAAAAGCAGAAGCACTACATTGACGATCTAAAAAAAGAGAAAGAAAATAATGCCGGGCGGGAAGAAGACGGTATGTGGCTAACTTTTCTACCTGTTGTTGATACCGATGAATTCGGAGATGATGTTGTAGATGAATTAAAAGTTCATTTGCTCAACAGAACGAATACGGCTTACAATTTTGATTATAAGCTTGCATTTTTTGGTAAGCCCGAGTTTGAATTAAAAAATACGATCCATCCTTTTGAAGATTTTTATATTCATGATGTTCCTTTTGAGGATCTGAGTGATAGCCCTTTTTTCGAATTTGAATTTTCTTTAGTAAGCCCGGATAAAACAAAAGCAGAAATATGCACCGCTTCACTAAAACTTAAACCCAAACAGCTTTTTACTAAAATAGAGGAAATAAGGAGTAAGAACGAAGCAAGCTTTTCATATCGGTTATTTGATAAATATCCTGATAAGATTGTTCATGAAAAATTTGATATAGGATCTCTTGCTGCAAAATATAAAGTGTATGATGCTTCAAAAGCAAAAGAACATCTTGAACAGCCACGGTCAGTCATTGACCTGCACATTGAAAAACTAACGGATAACTGGCATCATCTCGGCAATCTCCAGATACTTGGTATACAATTAAAGACTTTTGAAAAGTATTATGATCTTGCCATTGCTCATCTTCAACCATCACTCATCGTCATTCATGGTGTTGGTAGTGGCAGGTTGCGGGACGAGATACATGAGTTGCTAAAACTTCGAAAGGAAGTAAAGACGTTTGTTAACCAATATGACCCTCGTTTTGGTTATGGCGCCACCGAAATATTTTTTGAATACTGATCCACATTTTAAAAGTAAATTTGCCCTTCGCTGCAAACCGTGCTATCGCTTCCTGCTTATGCGGGAGGAGGAAAGTCTGGACAGTACAGAGCAATGCACCGGTGAATAGCCGGGTATTTCAACCAATGCTGAAAAGTATGTTGAAGTAACAGATAGTGCCACAGAAAATAACTACTCCGCCTTTGGCGGAGAAAAGATGAAAATGTGGGGTAAAAGCCCACAGCTTTTGATGGTGACATCATTTGCGGGTAAACCTTGCATGCTGAAATGCCACGTATAGTATCGTTTGAGGGCTGCTCGTCCAAGATACAGGGTAGGCAGATTGATCCCGGTGAGTAATTACCGGGACAGATAAATGATGGCAGTTCCGATTTATCGGGATAACAGGATCCGGCTTACAGGTTTGCAGCGTTTTTTATTTAGCATATGAAAAAGCTATTTGTAATCATTGTTTCCATTTGTTCATTTGCTATTGCTTGCAAGAACAAATCAGAAAGTAAGATCGAAACGACAACCGGCGATAGTGCGAAGACTATTGATCGCAAAGCAGACTCCCTGTTACAAGCCAAAAGACTTCAGGATAGCGTTCGATCAGTACATCGAAAAGATTCCATTTTATTAAAATTGACTCAGAACATTCTGCTTGCACTTAAGAATAAAAACTATCCGGCATTTGCAAATTATATTCATCCTGTTTCAGGTATTCGGTTTTCTCCTTATGGTTATGTAGATACTCTTAAGCATCTCAGGTTTTCAAGAGATAAATTTATCGCCATGGCAAGAAACGATGACCAGGATATGATCATATGGGG
>JBIOVR010000123.1:0-2912 GCA_044867875.1 Chitinophagaceae bacterium | reverse complement strand
ACTGATTACCTCTCTGTTGTACCATTAAATAAATTAAAAATTTATGATTTAGTTCATGTATTAGATTAGAAATTATTCTATCTTCCTCCTCGATTTTTTATAAAATAAGGTTTAATGGTTAATGTTTTTGATTAGAAAAGCCCACCAGTTTCCACCGGAGGGCTTCTTTTTTTACTTGCTCTTTCCCAACTTGTATTTAGTTGCCGACATAAGATCATACCGGCATTTTTCCTTTGAAACTATTTTTATTTATTTACAGCTTTTGTAAGAATTGCAATTGTTTTTTCTTTATCTACCTCGCAACAATTGAAAGGAGAAATACAAAAACATTAGTGTTGAAAAGAAAAGAAATAAGTTATTATAGAAGACTATTCGCGACTTCAACTTATTTTTTACCAAGATGAAATATTCTTAACCCGAGAGATAATTGAAATACCTGGCTTTTAATAGTTTCATAAGCGGGATCATCGCTGTTATCAGTCAATCCCATATTATAACGTGCATCAAGTTTAAATCCTATAGGAAGATCCCACCCTACACCTAGTCCAAGACTAACATCAGATTTTTTTATATTGTCTTCAATACTATTTCCATCGAGCTCGGCCTTATTTAAAAATCCAAACTGAGGCCCGGCTTGCAGATTAAATCCAGCAGCCAGGTAAAGTTTCAGGATAACAGGAATATTGATGTATTTGGCATCCCAGTGCCCCAAATCCACTTTCGCTCCCTGCTGAGAAAAAATAAACTCAGGTTGAATACCAAGCTTAGTAAATTTAAAAAGTGAATATGCGCCCAAATGATATCCTGTTTTATTTGACGTGTGGATATCAGGGATCTCCAATTTTGAAAAATTAACCCCTCCTTTAATTCCGATATCTATTCGCTGTCCAAATGAAGTGTAATTGATCACAACAATACTGAGAAGAAGAATAATTTTTTTCATCAATTTCATTTTATAGTTTACCCTGATACACGAAATTTTTGACCACACTCATACATTACTCCAACGAAGTTATAAAGCAAATCTTAAGCCTGACTGCTTTTCCTTGCTAAATATTGGAAGGCTGTTAATCGGTGCTCAAAGAAATTTACATTTGCTTATCATAAACTTTGAGCTATGGCTGAACAGGAAGTGATCAAGCACACAAAAAAATTATTTGGGATATGGGAAACAAAAAATCCCATTTGGCATAAGATCGGCGAATTCATTGTTGAGATATTCATTATAATATTTGCTATCACTGTCTCTATATTCTTTCACGATCGCAGCGTATTGAAACACCAGCGACATGAAACCAAAGAGTTTTTATTAGGATTAAAACAAGACCTGGCAACTGATATTGAAGAAATGAACCAGGACAAAAGTTCATTCATGCAAAGTGAAAAAGCATTTTATTATATAACGAGCAGAAAACCGGGAGAGCCACTTAACGCCGACACGATCAACAAATACTACGGATATATATTTAATACAACGGGGTTGGTTCCCAACAGCGGAAGGTTTGAAGGTTTTAAATCCTCAGGTAAGATGGGAACCATCGAGAATAAAGAATTACAAAATAATATCATGGATCTGTACCAGGAAAATATTCCCAATCTCATTAACAGTACGAATTTCTATACTTCAAAAAAACTGGGATTGTTTGAATATGTTAATATGAACAGGAAAAGATTCACTGATACCACCAACAAACTGGTATCCGTGCTTTCCTCAGATCCGGCATATAATATTTGTATGTCATTAACTTTCGTAAAGGAAATACTGGACCGCTACGACACTTGTATCAATAAGATGAATACGATCATCAGTGAAATTGATAAGGAATATGGACATTAGTGTGTAGACACACAACGCCTCTTGTAGCCTAAAGAGCTTGCCGATCACAATGACTTTTTAAACCTGTAACCTGTAAAATTGTTTTATCGTCATATAGATTAAACAATTATATGAAGATCTTACTCATATTTATTATGATTTGTATCACGGGATCCCAGGCAAAATCCCAATGTGATAAAAAAGTGGTATGGCATGCTTCCAAAGCAGAAATGGTTGATGCAACAGGCACTTTGCTGGACAGCAAAGGAGGCAATATTATTGTTGAAACTGATCCGCAAAAAATAACATTGACCTTTAAAGAATCTACTGAAGATGGTTTAGAAGGAACAGTAAAAGGAAAAACCTGCGATTGGAAAGAAGCTTTTAAGAATGGAAAAACAGTTTATCAAACGAATGTTTCTGTTGACGGCAAAACCAGCAACGCCATCTTTACCGTGGAAGCTAAAGACGATAAAATCACAATCTCAATAGAAATTACGATGATGGAAGGGAAAAAATTTCTAATATATATTGACAGATACGAGGAAATAAAGTGACCGTGCCACAAGTGGAAGAATTTCTGTCACCTCATGAAAGCGGCTCCGGTTTCGGAGGCATGCCTGCAGGTTTAGACTTATCTTCCGGTAATGGAATAAACTCTTTGTTATCATTTGGTGGAAGAATAATGCGACCCTGTTTCCAATCTTCTTTAGCTTGTTCAATACGTTCCTTACGGGATGAAACAAAATTCCACCAGATAAATCGTTCACCAAGTGGTTCACCACCTAACAACATCAACGTTGTATTTTCTTTTGCGAGTATAATTGGATCAACACCATTGTTGAACACCAGCATTTGTCCCTGGTGATAAATAATACCAGCCACTTCAACAGATCCTTTAGCAATGTAAAAGCCACGTTCATCATGTTCTTTTGGAAGTCCGAATCTTGCGCCCTGCTGAAGTACAACATGCAAATAAAATAAAGAAGAGTTTGTTCTTACATCATTGCTCAATCCATACGCATTACCTGCGATCAGCCGCATCCATACATTGGTATCAGTAAATATGGGAAGCTGCTCCGGAGTATAATTATTA
>JBIOVR010000122.1:0-2196 GCA_044867875.1 Chitinophagaceae bacterium | reverse complement strand
TATCTGAAAATATCTGAAGGCTGTAATCGCACCTGTGCATTCTGTGCCATTCCCCTTATGCGTGGCGGGCATGTGAGTAAAACGATTGAAGAGATCGTCAAAGAAGCCGAAGGGTTGGTGAGACGTGGTGTAAAAGAAGTGATGCTGATTGCACAGGAGCTTACTTACTACGGTCTTGATATTTATAAAAAAAGAATGTTGCCAGACCTGTTGCATCGCCTTGCTGATGTAAAAGGATTGCAATGGATCCGTTTGCATTATGCATATCCTTCAAAATTCCCCTTAGAGATATTGAATGTAATGCGTGAAAGAGATAATATCTGCAATTATCTTGATATGCCTTTGCAACATGCAGCTAATAATATGCTGAAAGCAATGAAGCGGCAGATAACAAGAGAGGAAATGGAAGAGCTGATCGTTGCTGTAAGAGAAAAAGTTCCCGGTATTTGTTTGCGTACTACGTTGATCGCTGGCTTTCCGGGAGAAACGCAGGATGATATAGAAGAATTAAAAGTGTTTTTACAAAAGCAGTGGTTTGATCGTGTTGGCATATTTACTTACTCTCATGAAGAAGGAACTTCTGCTCATGATCTAATTGATGATGTGCCGGCTGATGAAAAGGAGAGGAGGGCACAGGAGGTGATGGAAGTACAGCAGGAAATTTCTTATGAACTAAACCAACAAAAAGTCGGTAAGGTTTTCAAAACTATTATTGATAAAAAAGAAGCAGGTCGATATTTAGGCCGCACAGAATTCGATTCTGTTGAAGTAGATAATGAAGTGGTTATTCATTCTTCGAAAAAACTTCCGATCGGTGATTTTGTAAATGTAAAGATCACGAAGGCGTATGATTATGATCTGGAAGGAGAGGTTGTTTAATAATAATATTTGTTGTCATTTAATCATCTTCCCAAAGCAGCGAATTTATCTTCCATCCATTTTTCGTCTTTATAAATTGGAACAGTTTGGTTCCGGTTTCTATAAATGGTTTTCCAAAAAGGCTGCCGCTTTTTTGATACCTGGATCGTCGGTGAGCAATATGTCCTATGATCTGTGTCTCTTCATGTAGTTCATATTCCTGGAAATTCGTAAGAGTTCCGTCAGAAAGAATTGTCTTGCGTGGTTCAATGAAATTTGTAAGGGTATATACTATCTCAGTTAACCCTGTTTTTTTGATAATTATTATTTCAGGTATACAGATCTTTTGGGTTATTGCCCAATCTGGAATTTTGTTACCTGTGTTATCGAACAGGTTAAAGAATTGCTTTGTGAGATTATTGATCTCTATCTTGTCGGAAGGGTGAATGTCAATGTTTGAATCCATTTTTGCTAATCAGAAGATACTAGCCTTGGGAGAAACCATTTCTAGTTTTTGTCTTTGGTTTTCGTGACAATATTTATAAATCGTTCACATGAATTTGCATCTTCACTATTTATCCAATGCCGGTCTGTTGTAATTTGAACATCTTCGATCTCTGAACTTTCAATTAATATTAGTTGTGTTTCCCTGATCAAAGTTTTGTTGATGCAGATCCGTAATTTTCTATCCTCGCCCTTGATTTTATTATTGTCAAGTATTCTGTCAATACGTAGAAGTTGAACACCCCTTTTCGGTTGAATGATTATAGCACCATCTTTGGCTTCATCACCGTATTTTGATATCGCAGGGGGACCCTTTAAAATATTAATGGATTCAATTTTATTAGGGTCAAGTACAAGATAAGATATGTCAGTTTTAAAACTGTCAACGAAAACCAATGGGTTGATCTTGTTAACAGGACCGCATCCAGCGTCCAGGCAAATTCTTTTTTGCCCGCTTGCTGAATTAAGGAGGAATATCAGAAAATTGATACAGAGGATGCTATTTCTCATAATCGATTTAAGGATGCTTCTTATATTCATATTATAAATTTTCGAAAATCCCTTTTAAAGGTAATTACAATTGTTCAGTCCATAAATATGGTGTCAAATATTTCTCCCTGAAAAGAGACGTTTCTAATATACTTAACTGTCATGTTTCGCTATAGATCAATTCTTAGTTACCACGATCAATTCATATTCCACAAAACCCAATTATCCCCTATCTTAGAGAGCTATAACTAACCGAATGGCAAAGGAATATACTTTTATAAACAGGGATCTAAGCTGGCTGAGTTTCAATCACCGGGTATTGCTGGAAGCGGCTGATGAATCAGT
>JBIOVR010000121.1:0-5795 GCA_044867875.1 Chitinophagaceae bacterium | reverse complement strand
TTTATAAAAGGAAGTCCCAGATGTTTTCCTTTTTCAATAACAGGCAACCAACGCAATCTCAGGAAAGGATGAAGCTTTTCTACCATTACAACATCCAGTAAGCCATCGTCAATTACAGATGAAGGTGCAATATGAAATCCTCCTCCTGCCCTATGACCATTCATTACACTTATCAGCAGGTTTTGACTTTCCACCTTATATTCATCTGAGATCGTTTTATATTTTTTTGAACTATAAAAAAATACTTTTCTCAAAATAGTACTCATAAAAGCTGCTTTGCCCGTTTTGGTTTTCTTTTTACCAGTTAAACTTTTTGCTACGGATCCTTCAAAACCTATACCCACCCCATTCATAAAATATTTATCGTTACACCTGCCTGCATCAATAAGCTTGGGAATTGTTGTTAAGGCAATTTCCAATTGCTCTTCAAAACTTTTGTTTTTATAAAGAAGAGAATGAACATCATTACCTGTGCCTCCGTTAAAAACAACAAGTGGTAATCTTATTCCCGGGTATTTATTAAAAAAGTAATTTAATGTGCCATCGCCTCCGATGATCCATACGTCAGTGAAAGAATCAAAATTTTCAGGCCATTCTTCAACATGTAAACTATGTTTGATACTCCTACTTTGCAATTCTCCTGCGATCTTTTTTCCTAAAGTAACAGCCCGCCCTCCACCGGCAAGAGGATTACAAACAATCGAAATATTTTTTTCTTCTAACATGGTTCGTTATTAAAGATGCAGTTATTAAATCATATTTACAAAAATGCAACGTTGCTTTATGGATATAATTAACTTTAGTGATACAAAGCTTACTATATGAAACGCAGAGATTTTATAAAGAACAGTTCATTTGCAACAGCAGGAATAACTTTTTTGAATTTTCCTGTATTTGGAAAGAATGCGCCCAGTAACAAAGTTCAGTTAGCTATAATGGGTGTAAATAGCCGGGGTGCTTATCTCGCCGAATGTTTTGCTGGTCTTCAAAATGTTGAGATCGCTTATCTGTGTGATGTGGAAGAAAAGGCAATAGTGAATGGATTAAAACCATTTGCCAATGCCGCAAAAAAGCCTACGATAATAAAAGATATACGGGAGCTTGTTAAGAAAACAGATTTCGATGGTTTATTGATCGCCGCACCTGATCATTGGCATGCGCCGGCTGCCATTCTTGGCGTTACTCATGGCAAACATGTATATGTCGAAAAACCATGCGGACATAATCCATACGAAGGAGAGTTGTTGATAGCCGCAATGAAAAAATATCCAAAGCAATTGATCCAAATGGGTAATCAACGCCGTTCAATGCCGAATCTCATTAACGCAGCAAAAGAAATTAAAGAAGGAATAATTGGTAACGCATATTTTGCAAAAGCATGGTATGCGAATAATAGAAAGTCAATTGGTATTGGTAAAAAAGTTCCGGTTCCTTCAACGCTTGATTTTAATTTATGGCAGGGACCCGCTCCGCGAAAAGATTACCAAGATAATCTCGTTCATTACAACTGGCATTGGTTCTGGCATTGGGGTACAGCGGAAACATGTAACAATGCAACACATGAAATAGATTGCTGCCGGTGGTTTCTCGGTCTTGACTTTCCAACTAAAGTAACATCAGCAGGCGGACGATATGCTTTTAAAGACGATTGGCAAACTCCGGATACACAGGTAGCCACATTTGAGTTCGGAAATAATAAATCGATCACCTGGGAAGGAAGAAGCTGTAATAAAATGAATGTGGAAGGTGCCAGTCGCGGATTTATTATTTATGGAGATAAGGGCACAATGATAAATTATGGAAATGATGATTACAAGATCTTTGATGCTGATAATAAATTAGTCAAAGAAATACAATCAGCGACAAAAAATGATGATACAAATACAGTAAGTGCTACGGGGAATCTTGATCTCTTCCATTTCAACAACTTCGTTAATAGCATTCGTGGTGATGAAAAGATCAATTCCCCGATCAATGAAGGACATAAAAGTGTTTTGCTTTGTCATCTTGCAAATATTGCACAGCGTACCGGCCGCACATTATATTGCGATCCTAAGAATGGACATATATTAAATGATGCGGCTGCTATGAAATTTTGGAGAAGAGAATATGAAAAAGGTTGGGAGCCGAAAGTTTAATGTGCCAATATACAAATTTGCTGATGTGCTAATGAATTCCCTTTGGCACATTTTGCATATCAACACATTAGCAAATCACAATTTTTTTATCTTTATACTCCGAAAGCTCACTTCATTACCATGATCTTGTAAAAGGATCCGACCTTGTTTAGCTTCACCAAAGTTTGGCCACACTTTGTATTTACTTATCGCAACAAGATCACGATAAGCTTGTGAGCCTCTTTCATATTCTAAAACTTTCACTCCGTTCAAATAATGTTCAACATGATTGTTTGGATAAACTATGATGCGACCAGTATTCCACCTGCCCGGCTGTTTAATAAATCGTGATTGTTTGTTTGCTTTTATCAGGTCATAAAGCGAAGCAAGTGTCCTGTTTCCATCCCTTCCCATTTTTGCATCGGGATGAAGAGTATCATCTAACACCTGATATTCCAACCCGATAGCGGAACCAGGGTTATTTTCACTTAATGTAACAAAATATTTTACACCACTGTTGGCTCCCGGCGTAAGTTTAAATTCAAAAGAAAGATCAAAAGCGCTGAACTCTTCTTTTGTCACAATATCGCCACCATTTGCAGACTCACTCCCCGCTGAGGGCAATACTTTCATTATTCCATCTTTTATTTCCCATCCTTTTTCAGGAAATGTCTTTTTATACGCTCCTGTCCAACCATCGCCGCTCTTACCATCAAATAATAATTTCCAGCCATCCTGAACTTCATAACCTGACAAACTATTTGGTATTAAGTTGGCTACATACACGCCCCTGGGAAATGAAGTAGAATTAACATTTGAAGTATTGATACGAATATTTCTCCAGCAAAGTCTTAAACCCTTTTGCTTCTCATTATTGATTGCATGAACCTGTAATGCAATCAAACCCTGGTTGGCTGTAAGCGTATCGATAAGATAGGCAGTGGCTACACCATCGAGCCATGTCTTAGTAGTATTACCTATACATTCAATTCTTATTTTATGAAAAACATTAATAGTAAGCAGTGCCTGTGCTTTTGAATTTAAAGAACCGGGATAAAGCCATTCTCTCCTGCCCTCATCATATATTCCGCCACTCCATTTGCGGGACGATGGATCAATTTCAAATTGATACCCAAAAACTCTCCCTTGACCCTTGTTTGCAGTAGAATCGAAATTACTTTTGAACTGAATGCCTGAGTTAGAAGCTGTATCAGTGATCATTGCTTCAAGTTCAAGAATAAAATTGCCACTAACTTTTTTCTCTGATATAAGAAATGAATTGGGAGAATTCATAACGGTCGTACCGACTATCACGCCATCCTCAACCTGGTATTCAGCTTTTCCTGTCATCAGTTTCCAGCCATTGAGGGTTTTGCCATCAAAAAGTGATTGCCAATCCTGTGAAAAAATTGTTGAAGAAATAAAAAGAGAAAAAAATACCAGTCTTGTTTTCATGAAGATCATTTTATGGAATCAAGTTAAGGAAAGAAATAGGTTTTACAAGGTTTTCAGGTATTCGATCACGGCTTTGCGTTCTTCAACAGAAAGTTTATCTCCGAAATAATGACCATGATTTCCATAACCGGGTAATGTAGTATTGTAAATTAATTTATCGCCTGGTGTATCAAACATTGTAAACTTCCATCCCGGATTTTCATAATTGTATTCCGGTTTATTAAAATCTCTTGTCCAATATTTTGGACGAATAGAACTATTGAGCACTCCTTCCAAGGTTGGCACAGAGCCATTATGAAAATAAGGAGCCGTGATCCACACTCCGTCTAATGGCTGAGCAATATAACCTTTGAAAGGAACAAGTTTTCCAGGATGATCGCCACTGCTAAACCAGCTCTTGTTAAACCAATCAATAAACTCAGGGTTAGAATAATTGGATGCCTGCAATAATGAATCAGTTTGAATAGTTGCTTGTGGAATTAACAGATTTGGATATTGCCCATCTTTGCCATAAGTACCGTGACATTCGGAACAAGTATTACTAAAAATAATTCTTCCTTTTTCCGCCAAGCTTACATCAATCGGTTTTGGATATTTTGGCGCTTCTAATGAATTAATATAGGCCAATACATCCGGCATGTGACTATCAACTTCTGCAGATTCAGAAGTATCATTCACCGTCAAAAGATTTGACGCCATTAAAAATCTTCCGAAATCCCCGCGACCAAAAGCCGTGTAAAACATTCCATTCTTCTTTTTCAATAACCACCAAGCAGGAACATCGGAAGGCACAACGAGTTCGGGGATCTTAAGTTGTGGTTCAGCATTCCATTTAAATGTAATGGGATCCCGATGAGCAGCGAGAACGGCTGCAAGACGATCCGCAGGATTTACTCCCCTTGCTTCGGTATATAATTGCGGACCGGTAATTTTAACCACCTCAAAAAAATGTTCTGAAGCCTTCCATTTTTTTGGGGTAAGTGTTTTTAAAAATTTTTCCGCTTTGTCTATATCTTTTACACTCACTCTATCCCTGTCACTGAAGTCAATAGATGTATTTCCAAGACCGATATACAATTTGTTTTCAAAAACCTGTGCATGGCATTGTAAACAGTTCGGCGCAATAACAATTTCTCCATTAAAAGCTTTAACAGCAGTATAGTCATGTGGAATGCCATCATTTACACCATCCCTTTCAAGATATATTGTTGGCTTATCAGTGGCTTTTCTAAAAACCATTTCAGGCACCCCGCCTTTTATATAATCACCATTAATGAGATAATAATAGCCTTTGGCAGAATCGCCTCCTGTTCTTTGGGGACTTGGCGGTACAAACACAGGTTCATTCGTCCTGATCAAAAAAGTAAATGAAAGACAAGTAGAAAAAAGTATAAAGAGTATAAAAAGTTTTTTCATAGCACGTTTTATAAAAAATTCATTCTGTAAACTTCCGATATTTTTTTGACTAACGAGACTGAAAATTTAAGGCTAAAAAAAATAAATATTATACAGTTTTTGATAATTGACGCTCTACAAAAAGCAGAGTGGACGAAGCCATTAATTTAAAAGCATTTTTTTGAGACTTGATTTTAACGGTATAGGTACGAGGGGTCAATGTACGGCGATACTGAAACGACTAACCTTATAGATTTTTTTTCGCGACAAAATATTTTTTGAAAATAATTTTGCGAAACCGAATAGTTGCGCATATATTTGCAACTGATTAGTTGCACAATTAAAATTTAAACAAAAATGAGAAGAGATATTTTCCAGGCTATAGCTGACCCGACAAGGCGGGCAATTATAACTTTAATTGCATTGCAGGCAATGACACCGAACGCCATTGCTGAAAACTTTCACACTACCCGGCAATCTGTTTCTAAACACTTGCGCATACTCACAGAATGCGAACTGGTAAAACAGGAACAACAAGGCAGAGAAATTTATTACTCACTTGAAATTGAAAAAATGAAAGAGATCGATAAATGGATCGAGCAGTTCCGAAAAATTTGGGAAACCAGGTTTAATCAACTTGACAAAGTATTATCAACAATGAAAAAACACAAAAAATGAACAACTTACTATTTGATTTTACCGTTGACAAAGCAACAAAAACGGTATCTATAACCCGGGAGTTTGATGCCGAACTTTCGCTGGTATGGGATGCTTTTACCAAAAAAGAAATTCTTGACCAATGGTGGGCACCTAAGCCATTTTCCTCAA
>JBIOVR010000120.1:0-2054 GCA_044867875.1 Chitinophagaceae bacterium | reverse complement strand
AAACCAAATTATTGAAAAACGACTTGAAACAGTCGCCGATTATTTATTTATCGTATCACTTTTGGGCATACTTATTATAATATCCCTTATTACTCTCAATTACATAAAATAAGTTCTCTAATATCTTTGATTTGCGTGCAGGAAGGAATATTAGTTTGGAAGTTTCAGCACTATTGGCTCATTAAGCATATCCGTCATCTGTTTATAAAATTCTTTCATCGCATTATAACCATTAGTAGTGACCAGCGTTGTTGTTTGCACAAACCGAATTATTATTTTTAATTCCCCGCCTTCAAAACTTACCTGGCGAACTGCCTGTATTGTATTATCATTAGATACAAGTATTTTATCTTCCGGCAAATCAATTTTAACTCCTTCGGGCAACTTAATTTTTTCCTCTACCAAAACATTATATGGAAAGCCAAAATTCACATTGGTAAAACGAACGGAAGAGGTGAAAGGATTTTTTTCTAAACCTGTGAAAAGGTTTGCATTGAAAAAAATAAAACTGCCACTTTCATTTAACTGTTGTTTGTACTGAACAATTTGTTCTAATGGTATTGAATCCCTTTCCGGAAGTAGTACTAAAAAACTATCAACACCTAATCCTTCATAAGGTTTTTCAAAATTTTCATTAATAAATCTTCTTCTATCTCTTTTCACTTCGTCTAAACGAATTTGTCTTGCATATTCGTAGCTTTTCACATTTGCTTCAGCAGTTATTAAGCCTTTAATATCCATGTTGCCCTTGATAGTGATCACATTTTTATAATACGACCCACCCGGAGAAATTTTTATAATGTTAAATATCTTTTTATCAACAAGAAATGCTTTAGTGCCAAGCAATGGAAATGGAGTAAGTCCTGTAGGACAATTTTCCTGGGTAGCATCAAGTATGTATTGTTTGCCGTCAGCTATAGCAAATGCAACAGTTTTATTAAACCTTTCAATAAATGGATACGTTGTATCAATTTTTCCAAAATCTCTTTCTGCAACTAATACGGGATATGCTTCAATATGTGCAGCACTCAAAAGATTTGTCAACAACAAATTAATTTCTCCTGCGCTGCCTTTTTTTCTTTCCCATACAGCTTTTAATCCATCAGGAGCAAATTTGCCATCATAACCATTCCATGTAATATTTTTCTTTACAAATTCATAAATGATCCTCACATTGTCTTGCTGTGAACTTTCGGGCAGGAAAAGTCTTTTTATCTCTTCAATTTTCAGATCCTTATCCAGTTGGGCACCGAATTGTTTATCACCCATCAGTTCGTACGCCAGCGATTTCCAGGTGGTATTCACATTTAATTTACTTCCATAAGCGCTGAGATAACCTGATAGCTGGAAGATCACTTTTTGAATGTAATCACGTGGGGCATCCATATAAGGTTCTATTCGTAACGCAGGTATGTCGTTCATTTCAAAGTATACTCTTCCTTCGTCCGTCATGTTTTTAACTTGAATTCTGAAAGAAGGTTTTTTCTGTACGTTATAGGCAAACTCTGCTCGTGGAAGGACCTGTAGCAAAAAACTGCTTTGTATAGTTGGCAGATCAGATTGAAATTTCCACTCGTCTAATCCTCCATAATGCTTCATAGTGCTTACATAATGATATTCGATGATACTCCCTGGCTTTACAGAAGGCAAAGCGAATTTTATAAGTGAATAATAATTATTTTTCTTTTCTGTGTAAATTGATTTTTTCTCTACCTCTAGAGTTGACTGTCTGCCAGACTCATCAAAATTGTAAGTATAGGCAACTACATCTCTTATATATTCAAATTGATCTTTATGATAAAAAGGGATAACGATATTTGCCCTGTCCAATCCTTTTTCATTTAAAATTTTGATTCTTATCCTTCTTTCAGTTATCATGTGATATTCATCATCATGATTAACTACCGCTTTATCGAGTAATATCACGGCTTCAGCTTCCGGATCAAAAGAGCATTGCTTTAAAGAAATTTCTTCAGCAGTGAATTTTCCAAACTCCGGAAATACCTTTTGTGAAAAAGAAGCTAACGAAATAAGAAAAGAAAGTAAAATAGTGG
>JBIOVR010000119.1:0-2889 GCA_044867875.1 Chitinophagaceae bacterium | reverse complement strand
ATTTTCTGCGTGGCATCCACGGCATTGCTCACCAGCTCCCGCAAAAAGATCTCATGATCGGAGTAGAGAAATTTTTTAATGATCGGGAATATGTTCTCGGTATTGATGGATATGTTTCCTTTTTCCTGCACCATGGTTGTTTGAGTTGTTTATTTTAAATTTTAAATGGTGAATGTTGAATTTGTGTTGTTTAGCTTTAGCTTGTTGGCTTATTCATTTAACATTCAAAATTCAACATTCAAAATAATCCTATTTCGGCCTGCAATATTACAAGCCTTATTCCAATGCGGTAAAATTTGCCAGATTGACAGCGAAATTTTTTATGAACCCGGCTTTTGAGCTACTATTTAGCGTCCGTTGCGTCGCACTCTTGTACGTTCTGTAATTCTCTTCAGCTTTGATTGATAAAACATAATATACACTATTGGGCAAGTGAGTAAAAAATCAGATTCGTTCAATTCCTATTTCTGCTAAATAATTGTAGGTTTCATTATAGAAGTCAGGATGTCGTGTGTGGTCATTGATATCTCCATCAGGAACAACAATTACCATTCCTTGTCTTGCTCTTGTTAACAAAACCCTATAAGCATTTTTTAAATAAAGCTTTCTTTCCTCTTTATTAATATTATTCCATTTGCTTCCAACAAATGAATGATACTTCCATCCATTTAATGAATATCGAAAGTCTCCATCCCAAGTTACACATGCCCAATCAAGCTCGAGTCCCTGAACTTGGAATTCAGTTGCTACATCTTCTAAATAATAAGAAGATCTTATATCGTCTTTTTCATCTAAGAACCAATGAATCGGATCCATTGGAGACTTCACATCAATTGCGAATGGCTTAAGTCTTATTGCTTGTGATGAAACAATCATTCCATATCGTTCTGTACCTCTTGCTTTTTCCCTCAACCATTTTTTTGCAGCATCAACACTTCTAGTTAAAACAATTGGATATTTCTCTTTTATCAATCTGTAATTATCTTTTGCATCTTCAATTTTTAAATCAAGTAAGTTTTTTATTAAAAGTGAAAGATGTTCAGCTCTAAATGACCGAAGTGAAACAGATAGATGTAATGCTGGATTTGTAAAAACAAATTCATGAGTTTTCAATAATTCAAGTGCTTTGCCGGCTGCATATTCACTGTCGCTTAACTTATCTGAAATGTATACTCGCCATTTTGGGAATGCTCGATTTAGCGACTCAATCCATTCACTTATTCCAGCTTCTCCAGTATTAATTTCCTGACCTCCTCCAACTAGACAAATTATTACAGCCCAATCTTGATGCCTATCGAGACACGAGACTAGAAATTCGGGTTCCGAAATATTGAAATTAGGTCTATTCTTCTTGCGCAACATGAAGTTTGCGGTTTGTACATGATCCCATGCTCTTTGAGCTTCATCAAAAATTGCTACATGTTCAAAAGGAGCTCTGTCATCTTTTAAACTTTCGTCTCGAAAATTGTGAACGTTTTGAATAAACATTTTAACCTCACTCATTATTTCACCTTTCCTTACTTTCTTACCTGATTCCTTTTCTCTTTTATATTTATCCCTAGTCAAAGCCTCTCTTAATATTGCGACTAAAGGCCCATTGCCTGATAGAAAGACACTGGTTATATCATTTTCTTTATCTAAATGTTTTGTCGCAATGTCGAGTCCAACCAAAGTTTTGCCAGCCCCTGGAACTCCTGTTACAAAACAAATTGCCTTTTCATTATTTGTTTTGCTTCTTGAGATTATTTCTTTTATTGCATTGCTTGTATCTGTGAGATTAGTAGCTCCGGCATCACTTCTTGAAATTTCAGTAACACTATGATTATTATATAAAGCCATTGCTGCTTCAATAATTGTAGGCGTTGGCGAATACCTGCCTTCAACCCAAGTTGCTGTATCAATTTTCTCGCCATCTGCAAAAGACAAAACTCTGTTTATTGTTTCTTTTAATGCTGATGTATTTGTTTTTATTGGAAACAATAGATTGTCGTTGTGTGGTGTTGTTGAAATGTTTAGGAAAAAGTTCTTTGCTTCGGTTGCAATCAAAATTGGTGCGATTAAATGTTTGTGGCTTGTTTCATGAAAATTCTTTAAATCAAGTGCATAATCCCAAACTTGATCCAAATTGTTTGTAAGAAACTCGCTTTCGCCAATTTTGAATTCTAAAATAAAGATTACGTTTTCAATAAGGACTACTACATCGATTCTTCTTCCCATTCGTGGAATAGAATATTCAAAAAATATTGCTCCTTCATAATTACTCAGAATGCTCTTTAATATTTTTATTTGTTGAATCCAAGCGTCTTTTTGTGTCAACTCAACGGAAAACTCTGAATTTTCAGCTAATTCACCCAGTATTTCTTGTGGTGATGACAAACAAAAGCTGGAAAGAATATTTGAATAATAGTGACGCTTCATTTATCTATAAAAATAAAGGAATTCACTTTCATTATCCAACTCTGATTTCTATCTTGTACATCCATTCCGAACCACTATGAATAAAATAATTACCGCACTGGCACCAAAGCAGGAGAATGAACCAGACACTTTTGAAAAAGGGTTTCTATTTGAAAACTACATCGTAACACTTTTCAACAAAAGAAGATTCCGCCTTTTAGAATGGCGAGGTGATAAAATAGCTTCTAACGGAGTTTCTCCACTAAGCAATTCATGGCCTGATTTAGTATTTGCATCCTTAGGAAAAAAGAAATTCCATTTTGCAGTAGAATGCAAATGGAGAAAGCAATTTTTCGAAGGAGGAACTGACTGGGCTGACAGATATAAGATCGATTCTTATTTAGACTATCAGCGTGACAAAAATATGAGAGTGTATGTAGCAATAGGAGTAGGTGGCAATGCTTCTAATCCTGAAAAACTTTTTGTTACTCC
>JBIOVR010000118.1:0-7446 GCA_044867875.1 Chitinophagaceae bacterium | reverse complement strand
ATTTCGGATCCGGTACAACTAATTTTTCATTTGAAATTGCGAACACTTCCACAATTTGTTCAACATTTTTCAATTGATAAAAACCCATTGAAACTGTTTTGAATGCAGGATGATTATGGATCTCATCCTTTACTTTATCAGAGATCAGCACGCAACCGGGTACGCTAAGAGATTCAATTCGAGAAGCAATATTTACACCATCACCAAAAATGCTTTCTTCGTTAATGATTATATCTCCAAAATGAAGTCCCATCCTTACGGGCACCTGGGGCTGTTCAATAAAATCCTGTTGCATAGTTATTGCACATTGTACAGCTTCAATTACACTTGGAAAAATACTTAATGTACCATCTCCATAATATTGTTTTAGCTGCCCGTTATGTTTTTTATGTTGTTTTTCTAACACTTCGCGGTGGCGATCTTTCATGGCTATCGCCTTGTCTTCTTCCTCCTGCATTACTGCAGTGTACCCTTCTATATCTGTAAATAATATTGCTACTAATTGGCGTATACTTGTCATAAAATTCCCTCTATTATCTAATATACTATTTTATTTCGTTTATTATTTTTTTGTTTATGACTGATAACTGAGTTTTAAAATTGCAGTAATGATATTTTTTTTATTTTTGGTAACTATCTTCATTATACGTTAAACTTTATTCTGCGATTCAGGGGATTTTTTTCCTCAATATGCTATAAGGGCCACCTACATTTAATAATAACATATGATCTCAAAAATATTTTTGAACTTAACAAGCTATTCATTTTTCAGGCGATTGGTTTGGAAACCGATTTATGAAGTATTGGCAAAAACACTAAACTATGATGATTGGCATTTTATGAATTATGGTTATATGCCATTCGAATCAGAATCGCCAATAGTATTAAACAACAATGATGAGATACATCGGTGTTCTATTCAACTTTATCACTTTCTGGCTACACAAATCGATTTAAAAGGACTGGAAGTATTGGAAGTAGGAAGCGGTAGAGGGGGTGGTGCCAGCTATATTAAAAAATATTTAGGGGTAAAGAAAATGGTGGGAATGGATATCGCTTATAATGCGGTAAAATTCTCCCGTAATACTCATGTTATTGAAGGCTTGTTTTTTGTTCAGGGTAATGCTGAGAAATTACCTTTTGATGATGAATCATTTGATGTCATCTTGAATGTTGAATCTTGTCATGCTTATGGTTCGGTACCTAAATTTCTAAAGGAGGTTAAGAGGGTTTTGTGCAAAGGTGGTCATTTTCTATGTACAGATATTCGAAGTCCTGAGGGTATGGACACTCTTCGGGATCATTTATTAAATTCTGGTTTAAAGTTGATCAAAGAAGATGTGATTAGCAGTAATGTAGTTAAGGCTATCGAACATGAAGAGGCAATAAAGAAAAAGCGGATAGAAGAAAATGTACCAAAATGGTTTCAAAATATGTTCAAAGAATTTGCAGGCGTTGAAGGCTCAGAGATCCATGAGGGTTTAAAATCAAATGAGCTCGTTTACCATAGTTTTGTAATGCTAAACGATTAGTTTTTTGTTTATCAGTTAATCTTATTTTGCTCAATAAAAGTTTTGATCAAAAGTTTTTCTTCCCCTTTAATTCGTTTCAATATCCCCGTTTCATGGTTAATGATAGTAGTGTCTTTGTCAAAAGGCATTCTTTCATACATTTTACCGCCGGTGAAATGACAAGGAGAGCAATTCTTTACAAGTATTGGCTGAATTTGACTGGTGAAATGAATAGTGTCTTCTAATGCTATTGTTTTTTGTGTAGATTTTCCAGATGGTTTTTTTGTACTGCTTTCTAGCCATCCAACAATAAAAATAAAACCAAAAAGTACCAGGAGTTTCATTTGCACCAGACTTACCTCTTAAAGTTACGATGTCTAAATCCCTTTTTAATTGCCATTCAACACAATTTTTATTACTTAAATTAGACAATCAAAACTATTTACCATGAAATGGCTTTTAATTTTTCTGCTTGTTTTTTGTATCTCCTGCGAAGAAAAAGATGAAAAGGATGAATCAATAGCTAAAGAACTTTCCGAAGGTAAATGGATCGATCTTTCTTATGATTTTTCTGAGAAAACTCTTTATTGGCCAACTGCCAATGGGTTTAAATTAGACACTGCATTTAACGGAGTTACTCCAGGAGGATTTTATTATGAAGCATATAATTATTGCGCAGCAGAACACGGAGGAACTCATCTTGATGCACCATCTCATTTTGCAAAAGGGAAATGGAGCACAGATCAAATTCCATTAGATCGGTTAACTGGCGAAGCTGTAGTTATTGATGTTTCAAATAATGCATTAAAGGATACTGATTACCTGATCAGCATTGCTGATATCGAAGCATGGGAAAAAACGAATGGCAAATTACCGGATGATATTATTATTTTATTCCGAACCGGGTACGGCTCATTCTATCCTGATGCTAAAAAATATTTAGGCACTGATGAGAGAGGAGCGGATGCGGTTGCTAAGCTTCATTTTCCTGGTATCGACCCTGCTACTGCAGAATGGTTAGTGAAGAACAGGAAGATAAAAGCAGCGGGATTGGATGTTGCAAGTGTTGATTATGGCCAATCAAAAGATTTTAGGACGCATCAAATATTATATGAACAAAATATTCCTGGCTTTGAAAATGTTGCCAATCTTGATAAGCTCCCGGTAAAAGGCGCATTCATAATTGCATTACCAATGAAAATAAAAGGTGGGAGTGGAGGACCTCTGCGTATTGTAGCTATCGTTCCCGGCGATCAATAAATCTGTTATTGCAGAAAATTATTTTCCTCATCAGGAGATTGAGCATGTTCCTTCATGTATTTTATCGATAACAATCCGCCAATAGCATCAACAAGAAAATGCAGGATCATAACGATCAATAATGAACCTGAGTAGATAAAGAGGTAACCAAAGAACACAGCAAGGAAGAATATTTTCAATACTGCTTTTGCACCTTGATAAAAATGGGCAACACTAAAAGCTAATGCTGGTAAAACAACAGCAATCATTTGCTGATAATTATATCCGTCAAACAAATACCAGGAGTAATTGATGAGATAACCGCGATAAACAATTTCTTCAAAGATTCCGGCACTAAAGCATAATAAAAAATACTCTGGCAGTTCGCTGTTTTTTGTTGGTAAAAACGGAGTTCTTCTTTTCCAGTTATCAACAGTTTCGTCAATATTCTTTTTTGATGAAAGCGTAACAACAGTATCAAATAAATAAACAAGCACAAAGATAATTGCAAGCCACCACCATTGTCGAAAGTTTCGGGGTTGAGTTAAACCGAGTTCTGCTATTGGTCTACTGAAGATCAGCCACACGGTTACAACAATAGCACCCATGACAAAAAGGGAGAAACTACCTGATATATAAATTTGTTTTTTTTGATGACTGCTGAAATGAATAAGCGATGTTCCTTTTATTCTTTGCTTCGCAGCATAAAGCGGAAGGGCAATACAAAAAACTAAAGCAATGATATGATCAACCCAATGCGGGAAATTATCCATCATTTTTTTCTTTTGATAAAGCGATCAGCTTTTCATGCAGTTCAAGTACTTGCGGAATCAATAGTTGTTGCTCGTCATTTAAGAGTAAGAAATCACATTTGCTCATTTTTACTTCTTCATCAAGTTGTTGATCTATTCGTTTTAAAACTTCTTCCCGACTTACTTTATCTCTTTCCATTGCTCTTTTTATTCTTAATTCTATTGGTGATGATACTCCGATCACAAAGTCGAGCCGGTCAGAAACTTTTGCTTCAAATATCAATGCTGCTTCATGAATTGCATATGGACTTGTTTGTTGACGCATCCATGCTTCTCCATCTTTTTTTGTAGCAGGATGAACCAGTGCATTCAACTGTTTAAGTTTAGCGGGATCTGAAAATACTATGGAAGAAAGATACTTGCGATCAAGAATATTGTTTGTGTATGCTTGTTCGCCAAAAATATTTGTGATAGCCGATCTTAATTCTTCATCTTCATTCATTATTTTTTTTGCAGCCATATCTGCATAGTAAACAGGAATACCAAGCACTTCAAAAATTTGTGCAACAGTACTCTTGCCGCTGCCAATACCACCTGTAAGACCAACTTTTAGAACCATGATTATTATGATTAAAAAAAAGATTATTGGGAAAGTTAGGAAGATGTTTTTAATCGCATAAACAAAAGAGGAAACCAGTTTCCCGATTTCCTCTTAATCTTTTTTAAATCCTATAAATCGTGGTTCTATTTTTTCTCAGTAGTTGCTGCAGCCTTATTGATAGCAGCTGTCATCTCCATACTGATCGAAGCCTTCTCCATTTTTATATAGCTGCCTGGACTTACTTCCAGGTTAATGGTACCGTCTTCATTTACTTTATTTACAGTGCCATGAATTCCTGCTATCGTTACCACTTTAGTTCCTCTTTGTAAGTCTTCAATGAATTTTTTTTGATCTTTTTGTTTTTTAGTTTGTGGCCGTATAAAAAACAACCAAAAAACAAGAATGATCATTCCCATGAAAACTAGTGTGGTTGTGCCACCACCAAACATACCACCTCCTGAAGAACCAGAGCCGGCTTGTAATAAATAGATATACATTTATTTTTATTTTTTAATGAATCAGCTTTTTGCTTTTACCTCAACACGAAAGTTTAATGTAGTCGTTGCCGGTTCTAAATTCGCAAAAACATTAACCTGCTTTGCTTGAGCACCTGATTTTCCTGCACTGTTAAATGATGCTTTGATAACACCTGTTTCACCTGGTTGATAAGGTTTCTTAGGTGTTTCAGGAACCGTACATCCACAAGAAGCACTTACGTTTGAAATAACCAAAGGTTTGTCACCTACATTTTTAAAACGAAAACTAACTTCAAGAGTTTCGCCTTCTTTGATCTTTCCGAAATCTTTGTCCATACCATCAAGCCATTCCACTTTAGTTAAGGTAGCCGGATCAACCGTAGGAGCAGCGGTAGCCGTGCTGGTTGCAGTTGCAGTGCTTGTTGCTTCAGTTGTTGTTGTAGCAGTGGCAGATGATGTTGTGTCAGCTGTTTTGTCTGCCTCTTTACATGATGCTATTGTAATAGCGGCAGCGAGTACAATTAGGATCTTTTTCATTTTTAATTTATTTTGAAGATTGCAAATGTAAGAGAAAGCTTTGAGTATAAAAGCTTCTGTTGTTAACTATTGGTAAAACACCATGGTCTACACCTTTTTGTAATCTACTTTTTGCATTTTGCCTTCAGCTACAAGTTCATTATGAATATTATCAAGGATGCGATTTACAAACTGTCCACTTTGTGGGGTGCTGTACTCTTTAGCCAGGTCTATATATTCGTTAATGGTGACTTTCGGGGGTATCGTTTCAAAATAAAGAAATTCAGCTACACCCATTTTCATCAATATCATATCAAGCAAAGCAATTCGCTCCGGGTCCCAATTTTTTAGTTTTGGAATAATAAGCGTTTGCAGGTGTTCACTTTTTTCATGTGCCGTTTTTAAAAGATTGATCGCAAAATCTTTCTTTTCACCATTGATCATCTCTTTAAAATCGGCGCTACCTGGTTTTTGTAAAAGATTTACAAGCAATTGGATCACCATTTCACCATCATCATCCCAATTAGAAAAATTCTCTTCTATGTATGAAGTGAAATTTTCATCAGCCAGCAATATTTTATCTAATACAAACTCAAGCATCTCTTTTTCTTCCTTGTTATCTCTGGCTTGCTTATTAATATAAGTTTTATACTCGGGTGTTTCGGCAAGACGCAAATATGCTCTTCGAACAAGGTCTTTGTTGATCAGGAGTTGGGGTTTTGTTTTCGCCAATGCTTCTTTAAAGGATGTGTCCTCAAGTATCCGCCACAATATTTTATTGCCGGACAACTTTGTGTTAACATGAAGGTCTTCAAATGAAGGAAGATGTTTGCCTGCCCGCTGATGAGAATCCGTTTCAGCATAGCGGCATACTTCAGTTAAAAAATAAGTTAGGTGAACAAGAAGTTGGCGGGTTTGGTCAAAATGATTTTGGAGGATCTTTTGAGGTTCTCCTGGTTTTATATCGGATTCAAGGGTAGATAGGTTATATAGCGTCTGCATCACTTTTACCCGGATATTTCTTCTGCTGATCATCTTTAAGAACTGTTTGGGCAGCGAAGATAAGTTAATCATCAAGCGGTTTGTATTAATATAATTTTTTCAGCACCATTATTTTTATTCACAATTCATTTTAAAATTGTACGCAAAAGTTTGAACAATAAGGCTCAAAATATTTTTTTTAAAAGCTTTAAAAAGTTCCCTCGTTGACCCTATCTTTGCCGCCCAAATAAGTTCTTAGATATTCGCAATAGCGAGTTGACGAATTTGGAAGACTAAGTAGTTTACGAAATGAACGGTCGCTATTACCAATAAATCAAAAAAAGAAATGGCAAAAGAAGTCTCTGGCTTTGTTAAGCTTCAGTGCAAGGGTGGCCAGGCCAATCCTGCACCTCCGATCGGTCCTGCTTTAGGTTCCAAGGGTATCAATATCATGGAATTCTGTAAGCAATTCAATGCCCGCACACAGGACAAAATGGGCAAAGTGCTTCCCGTATTAATTACAGTTTATACAGACAAAAGTTTTGATTTTGTTATCAAGACACCTCCTGCATCTATTCAACTGCTCGAGGCTGCAAAATTGCAAAGTGGTTCCAAAGAATCTAACCGTGTAAAAGTTGGTAAGGTGAATTGGAATCAGGTAGAGGCGATAGCAAAAGATAAAATGCCTGACCTGAACTGCTTTACAGTTGAAAGCGCCATGAAAATGGTAGCTGGTACAGCACGCAGCATGGGAATTACTGTAGAAGGTAAAGCTCCCTGGGAAAATTAATCGGTGAAAAATTAAAACGAATCACAATGGCATTTATCAGTAAAAAAAGAAAAACAGTTCAGTCAAAAGTTGACGGAGCTAAACAATATAGCCTGAAAGAAGCATCTTCATTGGTAAAGCAAGTAACTACTTGCAAATTTGATGCATCTGTGGATCTGCATATCCGTTTAGGAGTTGATCCTAAAAAAGCAGACCAGGCGATCCGTGGAACAGTAACGTTACCACATGGAACAGGTAAAACAAAAAAAGTATTGGTGCTTTGCACACCCGATAAAGAGGAAGCAGCAAGAGCAGCCGGTGCGGATTATGTAGGTCTTGATGAATATGTAACAAAGATCGAAGGCGGTTGGGTTGATGTAGACGTTATCATTGCAACGCCACAGGTGATGCCGAAGATCGGTAAGTTGGGTAAAGTGTTAGGTCCAAGAAACCTGATGCCAAATCCTAAAACAGGTACGGTTAGTAATGATGTAGCTGCTGCAGTGAATGAAGTTAAAGGTGGTAAGATCGCTTTCAAGATCGATAAAGCTGGAATTATTCATGCTTCAATTGGTCGTGTAAGTTTTACGCCGGAAAAAAT
>JBIOVR010000117.1:0-10894 GCA_044867875.1 Chitinophagaceae bacterium | reverse complement strand
TTCGTCGGTTTGGAAATGGCCTTAAAAATATTGAAAGACGAATGAAAGGAATTGGCGGATGCTATACTATCTCTAATAACCATGGTACCGAAACAAAACTTGAGCTACCATTATGACCTCTCACTTTTTTTCATTGCCGCAAGAAATAAAAATAGCCAGCCAGCTATAAAGGCAACTCCACCAAATGGTGTTATAATTCCTGCTTTATCAAGAGAAGCGGTTTCCGCAGCTCTACCTGCAGTTATCAAATATAAGGATCCTGAAAAAAGAATTATTCCAATTACAAACAACACTCCAGCTATTTGAGCAAATTTTTGAGAACATTTTTCATAAAGCAGACCAGTGAGCAATAAAGCGAGAGCATGATACATTTGATATTGAACTCCTGTTTGAAATGTTTGTACTGTCTCTGCCGGAACAATTTTTTTTAAACCATGAGCACCAAAAGCACCCAGCGCCACTGCAACAGCGCCAAGCAATGCGCCGGTAGTAATAAATTTTTTATGCATGAAATAATTTTTCTACGATCTTTTCAAGGCTTTTCTCATCTTCTTCCACTACCATTTCCGCCTGTTCGTAATATATTTTTCTGTCGGAGAATTTTTTAATGATAAACCCTTTCAATTGTACATCATCAAGGTTTTTTATCAAAGGCCGGTGAGCTTTATCTTTTAATAATCGTTCATGAAGAATCTCAATGGGTGTATTTATCCAAACGGCTGTACCGCTTTTATTCATGAAATCAATATTATTAAAATAACAAGGTGTACCTCCGCCAGTCGCCATTATAAATGAATCATGACTTTCTGAAATTATATGCAATGTGTCTTTTTCAATCAACCGAAAATACTCTTCACCTTCTTCAGCAAATATTTTACTAATTGCTTTCCCTTCACTTGATTCGATCTGTTCATCCAAGTCAAAAAAAGGAAGCCTGAGTTTTTCACTCAGTTTTCTGCCCCAGTAACTTTTACCAGAGCCCATAAATCCTATAAGGAAGATTTTCATACCCCTAAACCCCCTAAAGGTGTGTTTATAAACTCTCCTACAATAAAGAAGAGTTCTTATTGTTGATGAATAGAATTAATACTGTACAAGAGTGCGACGCAACAAAAGCCAAATAGAATTACTAAAGTTGGTACACAATCAATAACTCAAATAAAGAACTAATATTTTCAAAAGAGATTGTCACGATCTAAGTCTCCCCTTTAGGGAGACAGGGGGTGTATTATTTAAAAGCATTCAACCCCGTCACATCCATTCCTGTTATTAGCAAATGAATATCATGTGTACCTTCGTATGTGATCACACTTTCCAGATTCATCATGTGACGCATTACAGGATATTCGCCGGTGATACCCATGCCTCCAAGCATCTGTCTTGCATCGCGACAAATATTTGTTGCCACTTCACATGCATTTCTTTTTGCCATACTCACCTGTTGCGGCGTCGCACGGCCTTCACTCATTAATACACCTAATCTCCAATTCAATAACTGTGCTTTTGTGATCTCTGTTATCATCTCGGCCAGTTTCTTTTGCTGTAATTGAAATCCACCGATCGGTTTACCAAACTGTTCTCTTTCTTTTGAGTAACGCAAAGCAGTATCATAACAATCCATTGCAGCACCGATAGTTCCCCATGCAATTCCATAACGAGCTTTTGTCAAACAGCCCAACGGACCTTTCAATCCTTTTACATTTGGAAAAATATTTTCTTTTGGCACTTTTACATTATCAAAAACCAATTCGCCTGTTGCTGATGCCCGCAAACTCCATTTACCATGGGTTGTGGGTGTAGTAAATCCATCCATTCCTCTTTCAACGATCAATCCTTGTATGTCACCTGCCTCATTTTTTGCCCATACAACTGCTATTTGTGAGAATGGAGAATTGCTGATCCACATTTTTGCACCATTTAATATTACATGATCACCTGCGTCTTTAAAATTTGTAAGCATGCTGCTCGGATCACTTCCATGATTTGGCTCTGTTAATCCAAAACAGCCAAGCCATTCACCGCTTGCCAACTTTGGTAAAAAATTTTTCTTTTGTGCTTCACTTCCATAAGCATAAATAGGAAACATAACTAATGAACCTTGCACCGATGCAGTAGAACGAACACCACTATCACCACGTTCCAGTTCCTGCATCATCAATCCATAAGAAATATAATCAAGACCGCCACCGCCATACTCAACCGGAACTGTAGGACCAAAACATCCAAGATCACCCAACTGTTTTACGATTTGTTGTGGAAATTCTGCCCGTTGTGCATAATCTTCAATGATGGGAGAAATTTCTTTCTTCACATAATTTCTTACCGACTCACGAATTAACTTTTGTTCTTCTGTGAGCAATTCATCTACCAAAAAATAATCCGGGCTTTGAAAAACATCAGTACGGGCAGCCATTCGTTGAAGATTTTAGATTTAAGATTTCAGATTGGCGCAAAGTTAAGGGTTTGGGTTATGAGTATGAGCCCATCGTTTATCTTACTATTAAACTGCTGTTGCGTCGCACCTTTGTACAGCATTAATTCTATTCAACAATTGTGAAATCATAAAATCTTATCTTGAGAAAAATATTCACATGAAGATTTTATTTTTCTTTCTTTTTATTAGCAGCCTTGTTATTGCCTGCAGTAATGAACAAAAGTCTCCGGATGTCTCAATAACTAATCCCGGGAAATATGACATAACTAAGGATACTACTGTTACTGCTGGTGAAATGAAACGTTACTGGCTTGTATTATTGCAAAAAGGACCTAATCGTACCCAAGATAGTATCAGTGCAGAAAAAATTCAAGCTGCACACATGGCGAATATCAATCGTCTTGCAAAGGAAGGCAAATTAGTAATGGCCGGACCAATAGGAGTCGAAGATGATCTTCGTGGAATTTTTCTTATGAACTGCACCGATTCAACGGAGGTAGAAAATTTTGTAAAAACAGACAGTGCCGTTATGACGGGCAGACTAATTATGAAATATTATCCCTGGTGGACAATGAAGGGGAAATATATTTTCAAATAAAGATCAATTAGAGTACTTGCAGCACTTCATTCTCTTTAAGAACTTCAGCATGATTGATTGGCTGTAAGATGCAACCATAAATATGATCACTAAACCGGGGTTTAAATTTAAAATTTGTTGTTTCAATACGCTTTGGCATATCGATCCCTGTAATTTTCCACCGATGACCAGCCATGCTTTCCAGAATTGTCCCAATTGTAGGAGTTGTTTTTTCTGTAAAATCCATTATTGTAATTATGCCACCAGCGGTATTAAATATTTCATAGACACATCCTAGGTGAGAAATATTTTTTTCAGGTAAATAATCGTTCATCTCATGCTGATACTGTTCAGCTATAGCTCTTGCTTCTTCTGCAAAATTTTCTTTTTCACTTGCATAAATAATAGCACGGCTTGCATTCACCAACAATCCGCAATCTCTTATCATCGCTTTTTCAGATATCTCTTTCAAACTGCCACCTTGTGCCCCCACACCCGGAACAAGATAAAAATGATGCGGTGTTAATTTTCTTATATCACTAAACTCATCAACTTGTGTAGCACCAATAACAAACATCAAATTCTCCAGTGTACCCCAATTCGAAGCCGTCTTCAAAACTTTCACATAAAGAAATTCATCAACACCGTGTCTTGTGTCTTCACGAACTAACTTTTTGAACTCGAAATCATTTGCTCCTTTATTAGAAGTCAGGCCCAAGACAATTGCCCATTTACCATCATAATTCAAGAATGGCTCCACACTATCTTTCCCCATATACGGCGCAACTGTAATAGCATCAAAAGGCAGAGTCTCAAAAAAAGCTTTTGCATACTGATCCGATGTGTTTCCAATATCACCACGTTTCGCATCAGCTATTTTAAAATGTTCATCTCCTATGTAGCGAACAGTTTTTTCCATTGCTTCCCATCCTTTTACTCCTAATGCCTCATAAAAAGCCGTATTGATCTTATAAGCAACACACAGATCTTTTGTTGCATCAATGATGGCTTTATTAAAACTATAAACAGGATCTGGTCCAGATAAAAGATGTTTGGGGATCTTCGTGATGTCAGTATCCAACCCAATACACAGATAAGATCGCTTTTTGAAGATTTGCTCAACAAGTTGCTGTCGGGTCATACAGCGAAGATAAGAACCACGATTTACTTGATTTAAAAAGATTAGCAGGAAAATTCGAAAACCCTGCTAACTAATTAGCTTCTTTAATGTCTCAGCAAACATCCATACTTCTTCAAAACTATTGTACAACGGAACAGGTGCAAGCCGAATAACATTTGGTTCCCGCCAATCTGTAAAAATTCCTCCTTTCATCAATCCATTATAAATATCTTTTCCCTTCTCAAGCATCAGCATTGAAACCTGGCAACCTCTCTCCTTTTCATTTCGTGGTGTAATAAATTCAATAATTTTTTTACCGGATGAATTATTTATTTCTTCCAACAAAAACCACATATATCCAGTCAACAATTTTTGTTTGCCTAAAATATTATCCCAACCTGCCTTTTCAACAATTTCCAATGCTGCACGATGTGCGGCATACAAAAACATTCCGGGAGTGCTTAATTGCCATCCCTCGGCTCCGGGCATTGCTTTAAATCCTTTTTCCATTTTAAATCTTGTTGGCTTATCATATCCCCACCATCCGGCAAATCTTGGCAGGCTTTCTTTGTGATGCTTTTCATGAATGAATGCTCCTCCTATTGCGCCTGGACCTGAATTCAAATATTTGTAAGTACACCAACACGCAAAATCGACACCCCAGTCATGCAAATGCAATTCTACATTGCCGGCAGCATGAGCAAGATCAAAACCAACCTTTGCTCCTGCGCTTTTTGCAGCCTTTGTAATTTTTTCCAGGTCAAAAAATTGGCCGGTGTAATAATTAATGCCACCAAACAATACTAAAGCTGTTTCGTCTCCATGTTTTTCAATTGTCGAAATAATATCTTCTGTTCGCAAAGTATACTCTCCATTGCGCGGAGTCACTTCAATAATTGCAGTGGCCGGATCAAATCTTTTATTTCTTACATGCGTTTCAAAAGCATATTGATCGCTTGGAAAAGCTTTTGCTTCACAAATTATTTTATACCTTTTTGCATCGGGATTATAAAAACTTACCAGCATCAGGTGAAGATTGACCGTAAGCTGGTTCATAGCTACGACTTCATTTGGCATAGCACCAACAATCTTAGATAATGGATGAGCTAACTTTTCGTGATAATCCATCCATGGCTCCTTTGCATGAAAAAATGATTCAACGCCTAATGATGCCCAATCAGAAAGTATTTGTTGTATATAATTATTAGCAGACTTTGGTTGCAAACCCAATGAGTTTCCTAAAAAATAAATTTTCTGTTTATCATTAGCTTCCGGGATAATGAATTTGTTTCTAAATTCTTTTAATGGATCGGCAGCGTCTAATTCTTGAGCAAAGGATAACCCGGTTTCAAATTTCATATATTCAAACCTAAGAAAAATGCAGTAA
The DNA here is from genome assembly GCA_044867875.1 of Chitinophagaceae bacterium. Taxonomy (GTDB): domain Bacteria; phylum Bacteroidota; class Bacteroidia; order Chitinophagales; family Chitinophagaceae; genus VBAS01. The sequence continues at coordinate 5,376 of JBIOVR010000117.1, read as the reverse complement.
TTTTCTTTTATTAATACGGAGGCTATGATAAAAACGTTTGGTCTCACTCATATTGCACTGCCTGTAAAAGATGTAAAACGATCTTCAGCTTTTTATCAAAAAAATTTCGGTGTAAAAGAAATGTATTGTTACGCTGATTTTATACAAGTACAAACTCCCGGCAGCAAAGACATAATTGTTTTTGAAAAGCAAAAGAAAAAAATAACCAATGCAAAAAAAGGATTTCATTTTGGTTTCAGGTTACCAAAACCTACAGATCTAAAATCCATTATTAAAAAAATAAAACAAGCCGGTGGAAAGATCAAAGAAAAAGGTGAGTTTGTTCCCGGCGAGCCGTATGTTTTCTTTTATGATCCGGATGGATATGAAATAGAAATATGGTTTGAAAAAATTCCCGCTTCATTAAAGTCATTCAATTAACTATTTAGTCAGATTGGGATAATCAGTAATGATCCCATCCACTCCCATCTTCTTCAGTTTTTTTATCTGTTTTTTATCATTCACTGTCCATGGAACAATCTTCATACCCTTATCATGGCACTGCTTTACCAATTTCTCATCCACCAATATTTGATTAGGACTATAATATTCCGGCGTATATCCAAGCTTATTTAATTGTCCATCAAAATCGCTTACATCCGAATCTTCGATCAGCATCGATGTTTTAATTGAAGAAAAATTTTCATGAATATATTTTAACGACCGGAAATCGAAAGACTGAATAATTACCCTGTCTTCGATTTTCTTTTCTTTGATCACCGCCACCAGTAATTCAACAAAATCTGCAGGTACTGGATGAAACCGGTTATCACCGGCGGGTAGACTTTTTGTTTCAATATTGTATTTAACCTTTGGTAAATTCTTTGTTACGAGATATACTTCAACGCTGTCTATCAGATCACTCAGCAATGGCTTTACTGCTTTCATTTTTTGCTGTTGCGGAAAGCGTGGATGTGGTTTCATTCCTACATCATATTTCAAAATTTCCTCATAGCGCATTTTGTAAATATTAAGTTGCATTGCTTCGACTGGACTGACAAATGATCCATCAGGTTTTGTCGTGATCTCTGTTTCAAACCATGGCTCATGCGATACAACAACTTTATTATCTTTTGTAATTACTACATCCATTTCTAAAGTAGTTACGCCAAGATCGATCGCTTTCAGCATAGCAGGTACGGTATTCTCAGGCATCAAACCACGACAACCACGATGACCTTCCACATCAAAGACAGGCTTTTGAAAATTTCCTTCATTCATAAAGCTCATTAAGAAGAAAAGAATAATAAGTGATGAAAAGTATTTCATTTACCAAATAATTGATGTTGCCTTTTTTTCATTTCATCCGCAATAAATCTACCATCGCTTCCCTGCTCATTAAGCTTCTCCATAATATTATGAAAGCTTTTTTCATTACGATTCTGACTTAATTTAAAAACATTGTCTATGGATATTACTTCTACTTCAAATGCAACAATAGCTTTCAGCAATGGTTCTGTGTACGCAGACGTTAAGTTATCGAATACAGTTGTAGAGGCAGTATTATTATTTTCATAATGAAGTGTCAATCGCTTAAGAATTGCTATAAGATCTTCTTTATCTCCAAACCTGATAGTTCCTTTGGCATGTACACTCATATAATTCCATGTGCTTGCCTGGTGAGGATCATCATACCACGTAGCACTTACATAAACATGCGGGCTTGTGAATACAGCGAGCACATTAGGATTTTTTTCAAATGCTTTGTGATGATCATTATTTCTCATAATGTGGCCGGTAAGAAATAATTTACCATCCTTTTCATCGATAAAAACAGGTACTTGTGTTGCAACAGGTTTGTTTTCTTCATTGACTCCTGTTAGAAAAACAAAAGGATGCTTGCGCATAAACTCAAGCACTACTTCCTGGTCCCCTTCTTTAAAATAAGGTAAGTTATACATGAAGCGAATTTAGTATTTACCATTCATTCTTGTCCCGATGATAAAACCTATTCGCCAAAAAAGATCTATGCAGCCTACGGATGGAAATATTATTATTGATTGATAGCTTCGAGTGGCGTCGTTTTTGGCATTTGCGCATTCCGCATGGCAATACTTCTCACCGCAACTGCAGTAAAATCTTCAAATGCTTTTTTTGTGATCTCATCATCACTCATCATGATCGGCACTCCCTGGTCACCGCCTTCACGTATGCTTTGTACCAATGGTATTTGACCAAGAAAGGGAAGATCATATTCTTCCGCCAATCTTCTTCCACCCTCTTTTCCAAAAATGTAATATTTATTATTAGGCAACTCTGCCGGTGTGAAGTAACTCATATTTTCAACCAACCCAATGATAGGAACATTCACTTGTGCCTGGCCAAACATTGCAATTCCTTTTTTTGCATCTGCCAACGCAACATCCTGTGGCGTTGTAACGATCACAACTCCTGTTACAGGTACTGTTTGCACCAATGTCAAATGAATATCGCCTGTGCCCGGTGGCATATCAACAACCAAGTAATCCAATTCACCCCAATATACATCCGTTACGAATTGACGAATAGCACTGCTTGCCATTGGGCCACGCCATACTACTGCATTTTTTTCATCAACCAAAAGTCCAATGCTCATCAACTTTATTCCAAAACGTTCAAGCGGTACTATCATTCCTTTATCGCCTCCTACATCCATCATCATTGGTCTTTCACCGCGAACACCAAACATGATAGGAACACTGGGACCATAAATATCTGCATCCATCAAACCAACTTTTGCACCGCCTTGCGACAATGCAAGAGCAAGATTTGCGGCCACAGTTGATTTACCAACACCTCCCTTGCCACTTACTACAGCAATAATATTTTTTACTTTAGGCAATACAGAACCGGGGTCGGTTCTTTTTGTTGTTGTATTTGAAGTGAAATTTACTTTTACGTTTGCATCTTTATTCACTAAGATCTTTATCGCATTCACACAAGCATTGCTGATCATATCTTTCATTGGGCAAGCCGGTGTAGTTAGTACTACTGTAAATGATACATCATTTCCGTTGATCTCAATATCCTTAACCATATTTAGCGTCACGAGGTCTTTCCCAAGATCAGGTTCCTGCACATTACTTAGGGCTTCAAGAATTTTTTCAGTAGTCATTTAAAAGTATTTGTTAAAAGTATTTCGAACCCGCAAAGTTAGCCATTAAACAGGCGAATTTGTTTTACGAAATCAGCAACTTGTCGTTATTTTTGGCGCGGTGAAGAAAATTGTACAATACCTCATTTTACTGCTGTTTTTTATACCCAAAACATCGAAAGCGCAGTTCGAAAACGTTCGTGATTCCGTTGTCCAACTTTACGGTGTAGTGATGACTGCAGATAGCCTTGTTGGCATTCCCGCTGTGAGTATCGTAATAAGAGGTCAGAACCGCGGAACCATTACTAATAACCAAGGAGTTTTTTCAATTGTAGTGCTCAAAGGGGATATTATCGAGTTTACCCACATCAGTTATAAACCAAAAGTTGTTACTATTCCAAAAAACCTGGATGGCAATCAATATAGCGTAGTGCAATTGATGGTCGCTGATACGGTTTATCTTCCCGCTACGATCATCCGGCCGAGACCAACAGCTGCTCAGTTTGCCCGTGATTTTGCAAATACACAAATTCCGGATGATGATTACGAAACGGCCAGGAAAAATACATCCGTTGCAAAACGAAGAGCATTGGCGCAAGGTATGCCTGCTGATGGTCGCGAAGCATCCAACATACAATTGAAAAACGTTGCCACAAAAGCTTACTACGCCGGAGGACTTCCCCCGCAAAATATTTTTAACCCTGCTGCATGGATGGAATTTATCGAAGCCTGGAAACGGGGAGATTATAAAAAGAAGAAAAATACTGGCTACTAGATCCCCTGGTTTTATAAAAATTCTTGAGAAATTATTTAGCCAGCTTTTTGTAATCTAATCACCTTCTGTTGCGACGCTCCGTTCAAGGTTCTGTTCGCTTATAAACAATAAGCGTCGCAGTTTACCTAGAGCAAAGCGAAGGGTCGCACTCTTGTACAGTAACAATTCTACTCTACATATTTATAAGAACAAGATGGGTGATGCTAAGGTGTTATTTTCAATTCCTACATTTGAGTAAGAAAATTTCAACGTTATGATCAATCCTGGAGCAAACATTTCCGTCATCGGAGCCGGCACCATGGGCAATGGCATTGCACATGTATTTGCACAAAATGGTTTTAAAGTTTCAATTGTTGATGTTTCACTTACGCAGTTAGACAGGGCCATTGCCAATATCAGTAAAAATTTCGACAGGCAAATTGCAAAAGGAGCAGCAACAGAAGAGCAGAAAAAAATTGCACTGGCAAATATTTCAATTTTCAGCAAAATAAATGATGGCGTAAAAGATGCAGTTCTTGTAGTAGAAGCAGCAACCGAGAACATTGAACTTAAATTAAAAATTTTCGAAGAGGTTGACAAGTTTGCACCAAAGCAGGCAATACTGGCGAGTAATACTTCATCGATCTCGATAACCAAGATCGCCAATGCTACTGGGCGTGCCGATAAAGTGATAGGCATGCATTTTATGAATCCTGTTCCGGTAATGAAGCTGGTTGAAGTGATCAATGGCTATTCTACAAGTAAAGAAGTAACAGATACAATTGTTGAATTAAGTAAACAGCTTGGCAAAACGCCATGTGTTGTTAATGATTATCCCGGTTTTATTGCCAATCGCATTTTACTACCAATGATAAACGAAGCAATTTATAGTTTATACGAAGGCGTAGCAGGTGTGAAAGAAATAGACACCGTAATGAAACTCGGCATGGCCCATCCAATGGGCCCACTGCAACTTGCCGATTTTATTGGCCTCGATGTTTGTCTTTCTATTTTAAATGTATTGCATGATGGTTATGGCAATCCTAAATATGCACCATGTCCACTACTTGTAAATATGGTAACTGCTGGCAAGCTTGGCTGTAAAAGTGGTGAAGGATTTTATGTTTATAGTGCAGGAAATAAGGAGTTGACTGTGAGTGCCAGGTTTAAATAGACGTATTTAGCAAATGAAAAAGATCCAACTTTTTAGGTTTCTAAAAAGAGGAATAACTATTTATAATCAGGCACTTGTTTTGTAGTGTATTAGCATCAAATGACCAACCTACAGAACCCAATCTTGAACAAAACCGAGAAACTTCAACAGCTCCATGAGAGAATGATAGAAGAAATTATGGATTATGCCATCATTCTTCTTGATCTCGATGGTACGATTCTCACCTGGAACAAAGGTGCACAAGCCATAAAAGGTTATAAGGAAAGTGAAATTTTGGGGCAAAATTTTCGCATTTTTTATTTACCGAGGGACCGTGAAGAAAAACTTCCAGAAAAA
>JBIOVR010000116.1:0-4853 GCA_044867875.1 Chitinophagaceae bacterium | reverse complement strand
CGCAAGGGACCACCAAGCCTTTTGCTCCCGGAAGAAAAGGAACAGCGTTGATCATTAAAAAAAACAAGCCGGTCGTCATACCTGTTGTAATAAATGGCTTCTGGCGGGCATTCAATAAAAAAGGATTAAAGTTTAAAAAGAAAGGTTCTTTATTAACTGTAAATTTTAAAGAACCCTTACAAATAGATTATGATGCGCCGGCAGAAGAGATCATGAAAAAAATTATGGATGCTATTGAACAGAGCAAAGAATACATGCTGAAAGGAGCTCATCATTGGACAAAAGCCAGCGCCAGCTAATAACTAAAAAGCTTTCTTATTATCTGTTGGCTCTGATTTTGGATTCTTCAATGTTTCATCCAGCCATTTATAAAACTCCCTTTGCCAAACCAACGCATTCTGTGCGGACAATACCCAATGGTTTTCGTCAGGCAGATAAAGTAGTTTACTTTTTATATTTCTCAGTTGAGCCGCCTGGAAAGCCTGCAAGCCCTGTTCTATTGGTACACGATAATCTTTTCCTCCCTGCACGATCATGATCGGGGTGTTCCATTTATCGACATAATTACTGGGGTTAAACTGGTTGTATGCTTTTTGTGCAGCAGTATTTTTTTTATCCCAATAAGGTCCACCATAATCCCAATTCACAAACCACATTTCTTCCGTGGTACCATACATACTTTTGGTATCAAAGATGCCATCATGAGCTATAAAAGTTTTGAAACGGTTTTTATGAATGCCAGCCAGCATAAATACAGAATAACCACCATAGCTGGCACCTACACAACCTAAACGTTCTTTATCAACATATTTTTCTTTGCTCACTGCATCTATTGCTGAAAAATAATCTTTCATTACCTGCCCGCCATGATCCTTACTTATTTCTTCATTCCATTTGGTACCATGTCCCGGCATACCTCTCCTGTTAGGTGCAACAACTATATATCCCTGCGAAGCCATTAATTGAAAATTCCAACGAAAAGAATAGAACTGTGTAAGTGGCGATTGAGGGCCACCCTGGCAATACAATAGTGTTGGATATTTTTTTGCAGGATCAAAATTTGGCGGATAGATAACCCACACCAGCATTTTCTTTCCATCAGTTGTTGGTATCCACCTTCTTTCTGTACGGCACATTCCGATAGTGTTGTAAGTTGAATCATTTACATGTGTCAGTTGTTTCATCGTGCCATTTGAAACATCAACTGAGTATAGCTCTGCTGCATGATTCATGTCAGTTCGGGAAACTATTAGTGTATTGCCTGATTGACCAACAATACCAGTGATATCAAAATCACCTTTTGTGATCTGTTTGATACCAGGCAGCTTCATAGTAGCGCCGGTATAATCTACTTCAAACAATTGAAGCGTTCCATTTATCGGTGCCCAAAAGAAAATATTTTTCCCATCTTCTGACCAGCGAAATCCTTCTGCATGAATATCATCCCTATGCCCCGTCAGATTTACTTTTCCCAAGCCTGTTGAAGCAATGATATCTTGTTTGTCGGCTTCATATCCATCCCGTTTCATGCTCATCCATGCCAGTATCCCATTTTTATTATATGATGGATTCAGATCATAACCTTTATTGTCTACTGTCAGGTCTTCTGTTTTCCCGGTTTCAATATTATAAGAGTAGAGATCAGTATTTGTGCTAACTGCATAATCTTTTCCAAATTTCTTTTTGGATACATAAACAACATTTTTTCCATCAGGTGCCCATATAAAATCTTCATCACCACCGAACGGTTTTTGCGGACAGTCATAAGGTTCATCTGGCATCAGGTCTTTTTCATCGATCGATTTTCCATTTTCCATTTTGGAAAGGAATACATGGTCAAACTTGCCATCTTCCCATGTATCCCAATGGCGGTTATTCAGGTTATCAAAAACATATACGTTTGATTTTTTAAGATCAGGATATGCATCTGCACTTTGTATTTTTTTAATAAGGACCTCTTTATTGCTGATCTTGTATTTTCCATCCGGAGAATTTTTTTCATTAGTAAGTAAACTATCAGGATTATTTATCTCCGTTGCATTACCACCATTTACAGGAATAATATATGATCTTCTTTTACTCTTATTGGCATCCGCATCGGGAGTACTTACAGAATAGACTATATATTTTTTGTCTTTAGAAATTCCTAATGCTGATACTCTGCCCAGTTTCCAAAGAAGTTCGGGTGTCATTTTTTCCTGGCAAAAAGATGAAATGGCAAAAAAAGTAAGCAAAAGAAAAACAAAACGATGTTTCATATATCCTGATTTAAGTAAATACAAAATTGGTTTTATTCCTGGGTAAAAAGTGCTTTAAGTTCAGTAGCATCATCGGGCTTCATTTTTCCTCCTAATATCAATCTCACTTGTCTTCTCCTTAATGCACCATCGAATAATTTCTTTTCTCCTTCAGTTTCCGGTGTCATTTGCGGAACTGATCTTGGTTTGCCATTTGGATCAAGCGCCACAAATGTATAATAGGCTTCATTGCTTTTGTATTTGTATTGATGAATTGCATCTTCTCCCCATACTGCGAGATGTACTTCCATAGAAGTATTAAAGGCCCTTGAAACTTTTGCTTCAATATGCACAACATTTCCAATTTTGATCGGGGCTTCAAACGAGATATTATCAACAGAGGCGGTTACTACCGGGGCTCCGCAATGTTTCATGGCAGCAAGCGCCGCGGCAATATCCATCCAATACATTAGTCGTCCACCCATCAGATTACCAAAAGTATTCGTGTCATTTGGCAATACTAATTCTGTCATAATTACCAGGCTATCGGCGGCTTTTTTTGTTTCCATGAAAAAAATTTGCACGAAGTTATAAAATCACATTTTAGTCATCCGTTTTAATTCATACTATCATTTGTTAAGAATCCCGAATCCTTTACATTTGCCCGTCCGAACGGAAACTTTAAAAAAAGAGAATGTAAAACTATTTTCATCCGGGCGGGTCCATTCTCAAAGATTAATAAAAGATCTCTATGCAGGCACAGCCCGAAATTTCCTTTGACGACACCGAGATTGCATTTGCTTATAAATCCGATAAAGAATTAAAACAAGCTAATTTTCTATTTTCTGTTATGGGTAAACCCTGGCTGGTGAAGATGGGTACAAAGTTGACACCCGCGGCAGTAAAATGGAATCTTCCTTTTGTGAAATCAATCATTCGTAACACGATCTTCAAGCAGTTTGTTGGTGGAGAAACATTGGAGCAGAATGTGGTGGTTGCTGATAAATTAGAAAAGTATGGGGTGCAGGTGATCCTTGACTATGGTGTGGAAGGAAAAGAAGGAGAAGAGAATTTTGATCATGCCTGTGATGAATTTATCCGTGTTATTAATTATGCATCTACTCAGCCGAACATTCCTTTCATGAGTGTAAAAGTGACTGGCTTTGCTCGTTTTGGTTTGCTGGAAAAATTAGATGCAATGATGCATAAGAATGAAGGGAGCCTGATGAAAAAGCATCTGAAAGCGTTGGAGGACCTTTCCACAGGTGAAAGAGAAGAATGGCATCGTGTAAGAACAAGAATGCACCGCATTTGCGAAACCGCAGCAAAAGGACATGTTGGAGTATTTGTTGATGCGGAAGAAACTTGGATACAAGATCCTGTTGATGCCCTGACGGTAATAATGATGGATACGTACAACAAAGAAAAATGCATCGTTTATAATACCACGCAACATTATCGTTATGATCGCTTGCAATTTCTAAAAGATTCATACGAGGCAGCTGTTGAAAGAAAATTTATTCTCGGCGCTAAATTGGTTAGGGGTGCTTACATGGAAAAGGAAAGAAAGAGAGCAGCTGAAATGAATTATTTTTCACCGATACAGCCAAGTAAAGAAAGCAGCGATAAAGATTTTGATGCGGGTGTAAGATTTTGCATAGATCATCTTGATAAGATCTCATTGGTAGTTGCATCGCATAATGAACGCAGTAATATGCTGGCGGTTGAATTGCTCCAACAAAAAGGATTACCTCTAAAGCATCCTCATGTACATTGGAGCCAGCTGTACGGAATGAGTGATAATATAACTTTCAACCTGGCTAAGGCTGGATGCAATGTGAGTAAATACCTTCCATTTGGACCAATAAAAGATGTAGTGCCTTACCTTATGCGTCGTGCACAGGAAAATACATCTATCGGCGGTCAAACCGGTCGTGAATTGGCCCTGATAAGTAAAGAGACCAAACGGAGAGGCTTGTAATATTTTTTAGGATGATGCCTCCTGATGTTTCTACATTTGAAAAAAATATCAAAGCTAATTTCGGATTGTGGAGAAAAACAATTCCAAAAAATTTACACATAAGACTTTATTTAATGTTTTGGTATTATTCTTGAAGCTAGCAGAATGATCTGAAAGTATAGTTTGATAGGTATCTGAAAGTATAATTGAAGAATTCGATTCTTTACCATCTGTCTCTCCCACTTAAGCAGCTAGACCAATCGCCAATTTTATTAATCTCTTTCTAAAATTTTAATATGCTACTATTATTAGATGCATCATTATTTGTTTTTTTCAATTTCCTGCAGGTCTTTCTTTGGATAAGCATTCCGGCACTGTTGATCGGGATGTCGATCACTACCGTTATGCATTATAGGGATAAAAGAAAAAAACAAAAGAGTTTGGAAGGATCTCTAACCTCTAAAAGTGAAGGATCAAATGCTGATCATGGTGATATTTCCTCAATTCCTTTGGATCTGTTTTTGCACGGAGACAAACAAGAATCGAAGAGGATCATGAATTATCTTTCTCAAAGTAATGCCCGGTATATTGCTATTCAGAAAGATTTTAAAATTCTAACTGAGAAATATCAGCAATTACGGAAAAACAATTCCAAA
>JBIOVR010000115.1:0-15240 GCA_044867875.1 Chitinophagaceae bacterium | reverse complement strand
ATCCATGAACGTTCGGGAAATGCAACAGGCTCTTCTCTTTCACTATAAAATTGCCACATAGCCTGGTTACCATAAGTAACTCCGCAGGCACCCGAGAAAACTGAACGATAAGTTTGTCTTCTTACATCATAATCTCTGAAGTAACCGTTCTTTTTATCCCAGTTTATAGGATGATCTTCATAATTAGGCTCACCGTCTAAAACAGGCTTTACAGGACTAACCTCCCTATCACGTTTTATCCATTCCCAAACAGGATTATCTTTTTTTGCATGACCGGATTGAAGCATTTGAATAGTAAGCCATGATTCATTGGGCCAGAATTTTGCAGAGCTTGACTCACCAGAAGGATGATAAGTAATGATCGCCTTTTTATTTGTTCCCTCTAAAATTCCTTTAGCCATGGACCGCCATAAGTCCTTTTTATCGCTTGAATCATTTACCGGCGGACGATCACCGCCAAGTATCCAGATAATGTTTGGAAAATCTTTATATCGATTGCCTAACCATTTCCCATAGATGTAGGCATTGCTTTCAGTAAAAATTATTGGTCCCTGCCCCCACATTTTTATCACCTTATCACCCCATGTCGGCAATAAGCCCATGAACATATTTTTTTTCATCGCTTCCTTAATAGTCCAATCAACAAGCTCAAAATATTTTTCATTTGGTTTTGTTGGATCAAGGTCGATCAAAGGAACATCACCATATTGATTTGGCTTTTTTAATCCATCAAACTCAGCAAGAATAACAGATTGTATTACATTAAATCCTTTTTGTTTCCTGTTCTCCAAATATTTTTCAATCTCTTCTTTTTTCAAGCGATGAAACAACTCCCAGCCTGTATCACCCAGCCAGAAAAAAGGAGTGCCATCATTGTATTGGAGATAATGACCATCCTTTGTAACTTGTAATCGTCCGTGTTTCCATTCTTGTTGTGCAAAAACAGAAACTACTATACTAAAAAGAAAAAATGCTATTGCAATTCTTTTAACCATTGAAATTATAATGTAGGTCTAACGCTTATTGCATCATTAATAACCTTTAAAATGCGTTCTCTTTCCTCTCCAACCAAAGTTAACCGCGGAGCTCTTACATATTCACTTCCGATCCCGGTTTGTTTTGCTGCCAGCTTTATATACTGAACTAATTTAGGATGAATATCCAGTTCCAACAATGGCATGAACCAGCGATAAATTTTTGTTGCCTCTTGTATCTTACCAGCCTTGACCAAATTATAGATCGTCGTTGTCTCTTTTGGGAAAGCATCTACTAATCCAGCTACCCATCCATCTGCACCAAGACAAAGTTCTTCCATTGCCAGTGTATCTACACCGCAAAGTACTTTAAATCTATCGCCAAACCTGTTCTTCATCCTTGTCAAATTTGTAACATCACGGGAACTCTCTTTCAACGCAGTAATGTTCTCACATTCGACCAATTCATCAAACATGTCAGGTCTCGTATCAATTTTATAATCAGGTGGATTATTATAGATCATGATAGGAAGATCAGTTGACTTAGCTACCGCTTTAAAATATGTGATCGTTTCCCTGTCATCAGTTTTATAGCGCATCGGTGGTAATAACATTATTCCATCAGCTCCCCATTTTTTTGCATTGGCTGCTTGCTTAACTGCATCGGCAGTTGTTGATTCCGCAATATTCACGATCACCGGGATATCCTCGTTAAGATATTCAACTGAAAATTCAGTCAGCTCTTCTTTTTCTTTTTCTGTTATCGTACTGGCCTCTCCCAGCGAGCCACCGATAATGATCCCATGAATGCCTGCCGCAACCTGGGCAGCAAGATTTTTTTCAAACATATCGAGATCCAGTGTTTCATCTTTCTTAAAAGGTGTGAGTAGTGCAGGAAAAACTCCTTTCCATTCAAATGACATATTATTTTGTTTTGCACAAATCTACTGATGACATACATAAAACACCGTTCATCTTTTAATCCAAACTGATACTATTTTAACCAGTTTATCGGCTTCATTGCCTCTTTTCAACTAATTTAGTACAATGAAGGTAGTTCCGTTCCAGATACCCAAAAGCACAGAAGAAGCATTTCGTGTGCAGGTAGATAATGTGCCACATCTTTACAATCATCTTCATCAACATCCGGAAATTCAACTGACACTAATTAAAGAAAGTAATGGCACGTTGATAGCCGGTGATTATGTTGGCCCATTTCACACGGGTGATGTATTTGTGATTGGCGGCAACCAGGCTCATGTTTTTAGAAATGATGAAAAGTTTTTTAGAAACAGCTCAAAAGCAATTGCAATCACAATTTTTTTTGATGAAACAACTTTTGGGGAAAATTTTTGGATGCTGGAAGAAATGAAACCATTACAACAATTCTTAAAGAACAGTTCAGGTGGTTTTAGAATAACAGGCAGAAAGAAAAAGTTATTGGCAGAGAAATTATTGTCAATTACAAATGCCAAAGGAATTGACAGGCTAATCATTTTTCTTGAAATATTAAAAGAGCTCGGCAGCCGCAAGGAAATGCAACCTTTAACCAAGCCTGTTATTCAGCGAAACATTAAATCTTATGATGGCAACAGGTTAAATAAAGTAATTGAATTTACATTTAAAGAATTTCAGCGACCAATTACATTAAAAGAAGTATCCAGCCTGGCCAACCTTACACCCGAAGCATTTTGCAAATATTTTAAAACAAGAACAAGAAAAACTTAGATCAATTTTTTGAATGAGATTAGGGTTAATCATGCCTGCCGCCTGCTTACAGAAGACAAAACCATCGCGGATATCTGCTACGATTGCGGCTTCATGAATCTTTCCAATTTTAACCGGATATTTAAGAAAGTAAAACAGTTGTCACCGGGCGAATGGAGAAAAATAAATGCTAACTAAAATTTTAACACCGGCTTCCAACTCTTTGCATCAATTTTGCGACTTAATAAGACCATGAAACAAATTTTTCTTTCTACAGTCCTGATCTTATCCGCTTTTTTGAGCAATGCCCAGAAAATTGACAGTATCTCTTTTCACCTGTACACCGATAGTCTGAAAAAAGGCACGCATAATTATATAAATGTTGATGGCAAAACTTCAGATGGTAAATGGATGCCGTTGACAGCAAAAGATCTCACGTTCACTACAAGTTATGGAACATTTGAAGGCACTGAATTGGTTCTTCCTGATAACCCAACAGTTGAAAAGATCATCATAAAAGCAATTTTGAAAACTAATCCAAAATTGTGGAAAGAAGTTACGATCTGGATAAAGAGAAAACCGGATGACGAAATGCTGCCTACAACGGATGATGTTCTGAAGAATAAGCCGCAAAAAAATGGGAAATCAAACCGCGGCAATTAAAATTTTCAAGATTAAAATTTCAAACAACACGACTGCCTTCATCCCCTTATCTTTGCGCCGGCAGGTCTTACACGACCAGCTCCTGCTGAACCTCCCCAGGGCCGGAAGGCAGCAAGGATAAGTGGTTGTAGCGGTGCGATGTGAGGAGCCTGCCATTTTTTTTATTCTCCCCATCCAAAGTCTTTTTTTAATGGTTCTATTGAGAGACAACACGGCAAGGGCCAAACAAGCTATTTCTATTTTCTGGATAATGCTCGGTGTCACAATTTTAAACATGTTCTCTTTAGGATGGCAGTATTACCTATTAATTGATGTACAGGCCAATCCGGGAAATATTGATATGGAAACGCTTCGGGCAAGCGATACTATCAGAACTGTGGTCACTGTGGTTAACTTTATCATGCTTGTTGTGTCGATGATCTTATTCATAATGTGGTTTCGAAGGGCTTATTATAATTTGCATTGCTTATCCTGGCACAATGCCAGGCATTCCGAAGGTTGGGCCGCAGGAAGCTGGTTTGTTCCAATTCTAAGTTTATTCTGGCCGTACCAGATCATGGAAGATATATGGAGGGGAACTCAAAATGCGATAAAAGAAAGATTTGGGGCGCCTCAGTCAGCTGCTATTATTGGCTGGTGGTGGACATTGTATCTAGTTAATAATTTTTTTGGGTACATCACTGCTTTTACAACCCGGGGCGCAGACAATGTTGATGGGCTTTTGACTGCAACAAAAGTTGAATTCGTTGGAGAAATAATATCGATCGCAGCGATTATAATTACAATTCAGGTGATACAACGTACAAGTAATTTTGAAAAAGAACTATTGGAATTTTCACAAACTCCATCTGACAGCATTTTCTCTGACAACTATACACCGTCAATTGAAAACATGGAACCAAGAATCGAAAACTAAAACATAAATAACAATGAAATTTTTTATTGACACAGCCAACCTTGCACAAATTAAAGAAGCAAATGAACTTGGAATTCTTGATGGTGTTACCACCAATCCTTCACTGATGGCCAAAGAAGGAATAAAAGGTATTGATGCAGTAATGGCTCATTACAAAACCATTTGTGAAATGGTAAATGGCGATATCAGCGCTGAAGTTATTTCTACTGATTTTAAAGGAATCGTGGAAGAAGGAAAGAAACTGGCAGCCATCCATAAAAATATTGTTGTTAAAGTTCCAATGATAAAAGATGGTGTAAAAGCTATTAAATGGTTTACTGATAACGGCATTCGTACAAACTGTACACTTTGTTTTTCCGCTGGCCAGGCAATACTTGCAGCTAAAGCAGGAGCTGCTTATATATCTCCTTTTATCGGTCGTATTGACGATAGCGGTTGGGAAGGTGTACAACTGATCGAGCAAATTGTCCAGATATATTCAATACAAGGTTATAAAACAGAAGTGCTGGCTGCTTCTATCCGCAATCCAAATCATATTGTTCAGTGTGCACAAGCTGGCGCTGATGTTTGCACTTGTCCTCTTGATTCTATTCTTGGCTTATTAAAACATCCGCTTACTGATATTGGGCTTGCCAAGTTTTTGGAAGATGCGAAGAAGATGTAATCCAAGGTCGGAAGTCAGGAGTCGGAAAGAAACATTTCTAAATATTGATTATTCATTACCAGCTTGAATAGAATTACTGCTGTCGAACTGGGCGTCGCAAGGGACTTCTAATCGAAGCGATAAAACTGGTTAAATAAAAAATTATTTTGCAAGCAATGAATTGAGCCTTGCAAACCCGATCAATTCATCGGATCTGCCGCCAAAAGGGCGATAATAAACCAAAACAAGATAAACATTCTCGGTATTTGGATAATTTCCTTCTGTATTATCAAAACTTGGCTGCTCGGCAGATCTTTTTACAGGAACAGTGACGTATGAATAATCATAAACTCCCTGTTTCAATAACATTGTTTTTTCATAAGCACCTTTCTCGGCATTAAATTCCATCCTGGAATTTTCGTCAGTAGCATAATTAGTAAACTCACCGAATAAATAAATATCACGTTCAGGATATTGTTGATTTCCTGGCGGGAAAAAAGTGAAATGCGTATATACATAATCTGATTGCCAGAATGGATTTACATGATCCGTTGTTTCAATGGAGTAAAAGCCATTCATGTCTCTGTAATAATAATAGATCTGTTGCTTTCTTTCATTATCTGGTTTAACATACACATCGGTCCGTGTCGGTTGTTTGTCGATGCGTTGCATTCGATCACTCATCAGTCGGATACTTCGAAGATCGATCCAACGCCATTCCTTGCCAGCAGGAAATGAATTGGTTCTTTCGTCAGTATATTCAAAATAATTTCCACGATAAATGTTTGGCCTTTCTAAATAAACAGCTGTTGGCCACGCATAGTTTTGTAATAGCGCAATTTTTACATCATTTTGGTTAAATACATTTAATTCCGGATTAAGATTGACCGCTACCTGCAGCTTCTGATGAGTTCTGAAAAGTGTGCCGCTATATGGCTGCATTACTGATCCGGTGATCGACGATCTTACATCCAGGACAAGCAATCTTTTTGTAAAAACTACCTTTGAAGTATCGCTGTCTAAAAAAACTTTTACTAAATAATTACCCGACTTAGTTGGTGCACAATTTTTATCAGGCAACCGTGCATAGTAATTGGTATATTTTACAAAAGCGATCGATGAATTTCGGTAAGTGGAAATCCTGTTTGATAAAAACCCCCTTAAGTAATCAAAAGTGCGAAGTTCAGTGTTGGGTGACCAATCGGCATTGCAAAGCTGGAAAGTGTAGTAATAATATTTTATGTCTCCATCAAGATCATCAAAATACAGATCAAGATCTTCACCACTATTTAGCCTGATGATGGGATAACTATAAGGATCACCTGCTTTATGCAACCTGATAGATCGAATATTTGATTTATAGACATGGTCAGGTATTTGGCTACTTGCAGCCACTGTTATTGATAAAAGAAGAAATAAAACAGATCGTTTCATTTGGGGTATCTAAATAAACCAGAAATTGTATACAATATTGTGAATTTATGATGAAAAAGAGGATAAATCTTTTTCTACGGTTACTTTTGACAGACAAAATTTAGACATTGGACGTTGCAGGCTTTATAGCAAATAGAATAGCATTTAACCGTCAAAATTCATTTTCACGGTTCATCATCCGACTTTCCGTTGGCGCCACTATTGTAAGTGTGGCTGTAATGATCGTAACACTTGCTCTTGTTAACGGTTTCCAGGAAACGGTAAGTAATAAAGTATTTAGCTTTTCAGGGCATATACGGGTTCAATATAAACAAGCATTAAGTGGCCCGGTTACAGAAGAGATCCCAATTGAAAGAGATCCAAATGCAGAGGCAGCTATTAAAAATGATAGCCGTGTCAGGAACATGCATCCATATGCTACCCGTTATGCAATGCTGAAAGGTGGCGACGCAATGGAAGGTGTTTTACTAAAAGGCCTTAATAAAGAATTTGACGTTAACCTGCTGAAGCCTTTTTTAAAAGAAGGCCGCTGGATAAATTTCAAGGATAGCAGCTATGCCCGTGAGATCCTTGTTTCTACTTACACCGCAAAACGACTCCAGGTAAAAGTGAATGATAGTATAAGAATTTATTTTATCCGGCCAGACAGATCGCTAAGGGGAGAAAAGATCAAGGTAGTTGGTATTTACAAAACAGGGATCGATGACTATGATAAACAAATTTCCATTGGCGATCTTAAGTTGATAAGAAGACTGAGTGACTGGAAAGAAAATGAGATCGGGGGCTATGAAGTTTTTCTTCATGACTTTGAGAAAATGGAGAAAACAAGCGAAGATCTTTATGCCCTTGGTGATTTTCCCGCAACATGGGATACACAACCAATACGAAGCATTTATCCCAATATTTTTGATTGGTTGAATTTGCAAAATCTTACCCGCAATGTTTTGATAGGATTTATGGTACTCGTAGCGGTTATAAATCTTATCACCTGCCTTATCATTTTAGTACTTGAAAGGATCAGGATGGTTGGAATATTAAAAGCACTTGGTGCAACTGACTGGATGGTGCAGAAAATTTTTCTTCGTCATTCTATTATCATCACATTGATCGGGATATTCTTTGGCGCCATCTTAGGACTTGGGTTATTGTATCTTCAAAAAGCTACGGGTTTTATAAAACTGGAAGAAGAAGCTTATTATATGAGTGAGGCTGCAGTAAAAATTATTTGGTGGCAGGTATTATTGGTTTGTGTTCTTACTTTCCTGGTTAGTTTACTTATACTAATGATACCCACCTATATTGTAAAGAAAGTGAAACCAGTGAAAGCGATACAGTTTAGATAAGAATCGTTTTAATTACCAGTTTCTGGTTACTCTACAAAAGATGAGACAATATAATTCCAGTCGCAACGGCAGCGTTTAGCGATTCTGCTTTTCCCTTTCCCGGTATTGTGATCTGAACATTGGCAAGTTTTAGCATTTCTTGATGGATGCCTTTTGATTCATTGCCAATAATAATAATTCCTTGTTTTATTTTTTCCATTTTAGTTACATCCCTCCCATCTAATACGGTTGCATATATGCCTACATCTTTATTTTCGGTCAACAATGATAAAATATCTGTGTATTCAACTCTTACCCTACTAATGCTTCCCATCGAGGATTGTACCACCTTCGGATTGTAAACATCGGCACAATCGGTGCTGCAAAAAACATTTTTTATCCCAAACCAATCAGCAAGCCTGATGATCGTTCCCATATTTCCCGGATCTTGTATGGTATCTAATGCTAATGATATATTTCCATTAATTTCCGGATCATTCTTCCATTGTATTTTTTCAATAACGGCCAATACCTGGTTTGGCGTAGTTAGTTGTGAAATTTTTTCTAATTCCACGCCTGATAATTCAATAACCTCTGTATGTTTACTTGCATTTGGATTTTCATCGATCCATTCCTTCAACGCAAAAAGCTGAACTATCCCGCAATTCTCTGCATTTAATAATTCATTTACTAATTTGGGCCCTTCAGCAATAAAGCGATTTTCAATATCTCTTGATTTTTTCTGGCCTAAACTTTGAATATATTTGACCTGATTTTTACTAATCATAATTTCTTTAAATTTAGCATGTTAGAAGCCAAGCCACAAAGTTCTCTTACTGCCGCCATCACTATTGCTCTTGTTATCCTTGTACTGGCTTCCTGTAAGGTTATTCCTATAAATTATCCCATAGATAAACCTTTCGTTTTTCAAACAAATATCAAGCTTGAAGGCAATTTAACCAAAGAAGAAAAAGATGCGTTGACTTCACAGTTAAAAAATCAGCTGGATGATAGCATGAGGGCAAAGACGAACTATAAATTCATATCTCTTAGATTTAAAAAAGGATATGCAGGTATCAATAGACCCAGATTGGAGAATCCCCCGGTATTTGACAGTACAAGTGCAGATCGCTCAACCATTTTTATGAAAGCATCCCTTAACAAATTAGGGTATTTGCGCAATTCCATTTCCTATACTACAACTATAGATACGGTACCGATCAGAGCCGATTCAACTCATCCTCAACTGCGAACTACTGTAAATTTTAATGTAACCCCGAATCAGCTTTTTAGAATTGATTCACTTAGTCATGTGATCAATAATTCTGAACTGCAGGCCCTGACCGATGCTTCAAAATCAAAAATGCTTTTAAAAAAAGGCGACCCATTTGCGCAGCAATTGATCTCCGAAGAGTTGAACAGGCTTGTTGAACTCTATAGGGAAAACGGTTATCTAAAATTTAGTTTTGAAGAGCTTTCGGGGGTTTGGGATACGCTTAACCTTGCAATACTTCGTCCAACTATTGATCCATTTGATATCCAAATGCTGGAGGAATTAAGAAGAAGACGAGATTCACCTACCACAGATGTTGAAATAAGATTAAGGCCGGGCTATAATGTTGACAAATTGAAAAAATTTTTCGTTGGCAATACAACAATATACCCGGATTTTAATATTATCGATACCGTCGGAAGAACGCCGACGAGATTTGTTTATGATAGCAATTTCACCTTTGTCTCTTACAGAAATTTATTCAGGAAAAAGTTTCTTGTTCAAAACATATACTTCAAAAAAGGGGATCTTTATAATGAAAGAAGATTTGTAAAAACAATTAATCGCTTTAATGGCTTAGGTGCATGGCGTGCTGTGAACGTTGAACAAATGCCAAGAGATCCAGGCGATACTGTTGACATTGAATTATACCTGACGCCGGGTAACAAATACTCTTTTACAGCAAATATCGAAGGAAGCTTTAATAGTACCAGTGCGCTGGATATACGGCAAAATGTGCAGGAAAATCTTTTAGGGCTTGGTGCAAATGTGCAGTTAACAAATAACAATTTTGGGAAATCTGCTAACAGATCTTCCACTGTCGCACGGTATACTACCGAAGTAAGTCCCAATGGAGAATTTGTAAAAACAATTCAAACCAGCATCAGTCATACGATCGTTTTCCCAAAGCCTATACCAAATTTAAAATGGATACCTGAAAAATACAGGGATAATTTCAGGACCAATCTTTCATTTGCATTAGCAAACACTGAGCGAAAAGATTTTTTCAATCTTACTTCATTGAACGCGGCATGGGGTTATAGTACTCAATGGAAAAACAAAACAGCTTATATAAAACTTCCTAATATCGAATTTGAACATATAATAAAAAGGGACAGTCTCATAAAATTTTTGGATGAAAACCCATCTCTTAAAACCGTTTTCCCGGAAAATGGAGTGGTCTTTTCTATTCAATCTGGATTTTCTATTCGTGGAGGAAGAAGGAATGCCTCACAGATATTCAGGGTCAATTTCGAAGAATCCGGTTTGCTTGCGAGTCATGTAAACTTAAAAGTGTTTGACAGCTTGTTCAAGTTTATTAAGATCGATGCGGAATTCATCAGGAATGTGCAGCTTCCCAGGAAAAAATCTTTTATAATTCGCGGTTTCGTAGGGGCAGGTTTTGCCATGACCACCAGAGAAAGACCTACAAATCCACAAATGCCTTACTTTAAACAATTTACTGCCGGTGGTCCATACAGTATGCGGGCATGGGGCCTACAATTATTGGGTCCGGGCTCCACATTAAAAACAAGAGATTCAGTCCCTATTAGATTTGGAGATTTTCAATTTGAAGCAAACTTTGAGTATCGTTTTCCATTAGTAAAATTGTTTGGATATGATTTCAGTAGTTGTCTTTTTACTGATATTGGGAATGTTTGGTTCCTGAGAAAGAATCCCGATTTTCCAGACGGCACTCTTACAGGCAGCAAATTTTTTAAAGATATGGCTGTTTGCGTTGGTACGGGGTTACGCATGGATTTTGATTTTATAAAAATAAGATTGGATTATGGTTTAAAAGTTAAGAATCCAACTCCTCAGCCGGATAAGGTTGCTAGTCAAAATAAATGGTTTTATAATTTCCCACTGGACGGAATTGTACAACTTGGCATCAACTATCCATTTGCATTCTGATTTTTTTTATTTCATTTTCCCATTCAGTCATCGACTTCGCATCTTCAAGCTTTGAGTCACCTATTCTTGTACGGCACAGGGTGCTGAGGTATCCGCCGCAACCAAGTGCCTCGCCAAAATCATTTGCAAGACTTCGGATATAAGTACCGGTAGTACACACAACACGAAAAAAAACCACGGGCATTTCTATTTTAGTTATTTCAAATTCTTTTATAACAATTTTTCTCGGCTCTATTATAACCTCTTTTCCTTGCCGTGCTAATTCATACACTCTTTTACCATCGATTTTTATTGCTGAATGTGCAGGTGGCACTTGCATTATCTCACCAGTAAATTGTTTTGTTGCGTTTACTATTTCTTCTTTTGTGATCAAACTAGTGTCTTTAATATTGACAGGTTCACTTTCAAGATCATAAGTAGGTGTGGTAGCACCAAGAGTAAAGCTGCCAGTGTATTCTTTCTCCTGCGCCATGTATTCATTTATTCTTTTGGTGAATTTGCCTGTGCATACGATCAATAAACCTGTCGCTAATGGATCGAGAGTACCCGCATGCCCCACTTTTTTTATACGAATTAAATTCCTGATCTTTCTTACCACATCGAACGATGTCCATTCAATTGGTTTATCAATTAACAACACTTGTCCCTCTTCAAAAATAGTTATCGGCTTATTCATTTCAGCAAATGTACTAGATTGCCTGCCTTGCTTTCAGTTCAAGGTATTTATTCACTGTATTTACGGTAAGATTTTCCGGAGTGGTAAGAATAGAAAGTATTCCGTGATTTTGAAGTTCTTTTACGATCATTTTCTTTTCATGCATGAATTTTTCGGCGACTGTTTTTACATACACTCCCTCAATATCCCTTGCTCTTTTTGCTGCCAGGTCTTTTAACTCAGTATTCTCAAAAAAAACGACTAACAACAG
This sequence comes from Chitinophagaceae bacterium, assembly GCA_044867875.1. GTDB lineage: Bacteria > Bacteroidota > Bacteroidia > Chitinophagales > Chitinophagaceae > VBAS01. The sequence continues at coordinate 3,468 of JBIOVR010000115.1, read as the reverse complement.
GTGATGTTTTGCGATCATACGCAGGTACGGCAGTTGACGTTGCATTCCTCCGAATGATTCAAAATTTGTAAACAAGATCAGCAAGCTGCGATTGCGAACATTTGCTCTCACTTGTTTATACAACATTTCGAAATCACTTTCTAAAAATCTTGTCGTTTGATTATAAAGTATCTGTAAAACATTTTGGAGTTGCGTCGCTTTTTTATCAGCGGAAAGAATGGTTCCGATTTTTTCTGCAAATGTGACAAGTCCAAAACGGTCATGACGGCGCAAACTTACATTACACATCACCAGCGATGCGTTAATTGCATAATCCAGTAAAGAGAGTTTATCAAAAGGCATTTTCATCAACCGTCCTTTATCTACTATACAAAAAACCTGTTGCGATCTTTCATCTAAATAATTATTCACCATCAGGCCGCCTTTTCTTGCAGTAGCTTTCCAGTTAATAATTCTTATATCATCACCCCGGGTATATTCTTTTACATGTTCAAATTCCAGGCTTAGACCGAGCTTTCTTAATTTCTTTGTCCCGGCTTCATTTGTTTGCGCATCTTTAGCGATTAGATCATATTTTCTCATTTGAAAAAAAGAAGGATAAACAGGAACCATTTGCCTGGCTTTTGAATCAAATCGCCTGCTGAGAAAACCAAGCAATGAACTTGCATAAATGATCAGGTCACCAAAATGATACTCTCCTCTTTCAACAGGCCTGAGAAAAAAATCAAATTTCTTTTCCTGGCCTGCTCTGAATGTTGTTTCAAAAAAATTATCCCTGGATTGAAACTGTTCGGGCAATTCATCAATTACCCGCATCTTAACAGTAAATGGATATGTATTTCTTACTTGTAAAACAACAGGATTCTTATCCCCATTGCTTAATCGTTCAGCAATGATCCTGTTCGCAACCGGTTTGTTCCTGAATGCAAAAAGAAACACGGCATCGGTAACAAGCAACAATAAAAAAATAGCAAAGATCACTTTAACAGGCTCAAAAAATACCGGGTAGAAAAAAGAAATAAGAAATAGAATAACAATAATGCCACATGTCCAAAAAAAACGGTTATTAAAAAATAAAGTCTTTAGCCAGAAATTGGCGATCAACCATAACGCACCACCAGCAAGTATTAAAAGAAAAAGTAACATGCCTAGCGTGGAATTTCAATTGACTTAATAATTTTTTCGATCAACTCATCGGCGGTAATTCCTTCCATTTCTTTTTCGGGAGACAGAATGATCCGATGTCTCAATACATGTGGCGCTACTTCTATGATATCTTCCGGAGTAATAAAATCACGGCCCTTGATGGCACCCATCGATTTGGCTGCTTTTAAAATATTAAGTGATGCTCTTGGTGATGCGCCCAAATAAAGTGAAGGATTGTTCCTTGTTTCATTTACAATTTTAGCAATGAACTCAAGAAGTTTAGTCTCCACATTTATCTGCATAATTGTATTTCGGTAAGCTTCTATGTCTGCTGCCGATAATACTTTCGGAATATCCTTTAAAAGATCTTTTTGATTCAGGTGATGTTGCCTTTCAAGTATCGTTACTTCTTCCTGCAATGAAGGATAACCAATATCGATCTTAAAAAGAAAACGATCCAGTTGTGCTTCAGGCAAACGATAAGTTCCCTCCTGCTCTACCGGGTTCTGAGTAGCCAATACAATAAATGGAGGCTTCATAAAATAGGTATGCCCATCAATTGTCACTTGCCTTTCTTCCATTACTTCAAACAAAGCAGCTTGTGTTTTTGCTGGAGCACGGTTTATCTCATCGATCAAAACAATATTGCTAAAAACCGGTCCTGCTTTGAATTGAAAAACTCCTTCTCCTGGATTAAAAACTGAAGTACCTAATACATCAGAGGGCATCAGGTCGGGTGTAAATTGTATTCTTGAAAAATTTACATCAATGATCTTCGCAAGCAGCTTTGCACTTAATGTTTTTGCTACACCCGGAACCCCTTCTATCAAAATATGTCCATCAGATAGCAGCCCTGCGATCATCAGGTCAACCATCTTATGTTGCCCAACTATTACTTTGCCTATCGTGTCGCGAATTGCATTAACAGCTTCGTTCAATTTTGTAAGATCCGTCCTTTGCTGAAAAACTGTTTCTTCCATGGTTTATTTTTTAAAATACTCTTGTATAAGATTGTGTAATTCGAGTAAGCGTACATCACTGATATTTTCTGACCGATCTGTGTCATCCATTAATTGCAATAGATGTTTTACTCTTGTTTCGGATACACCACTTTTTCTTGATAGGGCTTCAGAAAATTCATTATTCAAATTTTGCGTATTTAAGTAATAACTATTCCTTACGTATTCAAGAAAATAGGTAAACATCTTCAAAGCAATATTCCTGCTATCCTTTTTCTGAAGATAAAGCCGGCCGATGGTTTCTGTATAAGATATTGTAGTGTTATTATTAGGGATCCGCTCAGGAACCAATCGCTGCCTTCTTCTTCCGCCAAAAGCAATAAAGATCAGCAAGGCAGCAAGCGTTAGCAAGAAAGCATAATACAATGGAGGTTGCTTTTTAAAAAATTTGACGATAGAAAAGTTTTCGTCAGAACTTTTTCTCAACCTGTAATAATTATCCCAATAGACCGAGCCCGTCTCTGCTTTGAAATAAGAAAAAGATTTTTCAAGATATTCTTTGTTGTTTCCAGCAAGTAAAAAATAATTGCTAAAAGCTGCCGGGGCTATGTGCAGAATGAATTTTCCCTGCCCATGATCGATAGCGATGAAATTAGGATCATTGTCTTCATTATATCCCAATTCTTGTGTAGCCGATGTATCATAAGAAAGTACCTTATTATTAAAGGGCACAAAAAAGAAACCATATTTCTGCTTATTAGTATTGGCTTCTTGAGCCAATGAAAGCCAGGTATCTTTTTTTTCCATATTGTATTCACTTTGCGCAAAAAAAATAGAATAGTCAAATGAAATTTTTGCGCCCAGTGTGTCAATCAATTTCTCATCGATATATTCTGCGCTTATAAAAAGTGTATTCCCATTACTCACATAATTCATCATACTTTCCAGGTCATCTTTGTTCATGAAAACCGCTTTCGCAACAATAACGTAAAGCGATTTATCGTAATTGATCTCATAGCGCAACTTTGAAAAAGGTTTATCAATAACATCAGTCACTCCATAATTGAAAAGTGAATTGAGGTAGTGATAAGCAACATACCCTCCCATCGGTTCTTTGTCCTTATATCCATATTTTGGATCCAGCCTGGGAATTCTTACTCCATGGTTTGCTTTAAAACAACCGCTGAATAAAACAAGGCATGCAAAACCAGCAAGCAAGAATTTATATGTTGATCTTCTGTTCAATTATCTTAAATTATTTTTATTAAACTGTGTAAAGCTGCCCTGTATCTGCTCAAACAATCTTTCATCAACCGGGTATTCGCCGTACCATACATATTCATATTGAAGCGTAAGCGAGGCA
>JBIOVR010000114.1:0-3679 GCA_044867875.1 Chitinophagaceae bacterium | reverse complement strand
TTATCTTACTGGTTATTCACTTCGCTAATGGCATAAAGCCCTTTGAAGATCAGTTCGGGGTCTGCAAATATCTGGTTTTTAAGATGGGGAGCCAAATAGACTAAATCACCCCCGGTTAAATGGACGTTAAAGTTCCCATATCTTTCTTTATATACATCAATGAATCCATCGATCTCTTTCGCCATTCCCAACACCACTCCGCTTAAAATATTTGTAACAGTATCGTATCCAACGAGCGGCACATTACCGTCTGGTTTTACTATTGGCAATTTAGCCGTGAATTGATTCAACGATCTCATTCGCATTTCCATACCGGGTGATATTCCTCCGCCCAAAAATTCATGATCTGCATTAATAAAATTGTAAGTAATACAGCTACCCATACCAATAACAAGATTATGTTGCTTGGGAAAAAAATAAACTGCGGCAGCACATAACGCCAACCGATCGGCACCAATCGTTTCGGGTTTTCCAACGGGTGTGGTGAACGGAAGTTTTGAAAGATGGCTAAGCTTGTGAAATTTCGTTTTTTGTGCAAGCAATGTTTCGATCTCGGGGTTATGATTGATTACAGATGAAAGAATTGTTTTTTGTACATCAAATTTTTCAAGGATCGATGTGATAGTTGCAATCTCATCGTTTTCAATAACGATCACTTCTGCAAGTTTTGCATTTTGAAAAAAAGCGATTTTTAATCTAGTGTTGCCAAAGTCGAAGCAGAGTGTGTTCATTAGTTGCTTGATTACAATTCAAACTGGAAACCAGATAAATTTTGAAAATGTCCGTTTAATTTTATTTTTTCTTTTAACCCTTCCATCTCTGCTACCATCGGTAGTACTTTGGTTAAATGACGTTTTATATATTCCTGCCGCTGCAGCTCATTCATAAGGCCAAGCAACTCATATTCTTCCTGCAAGGTAAGGCCAACATGATGAGCGACTTCATAGGTATTTAACTCTTCATCAGGTTTTTTAAAATCCTTTGTTACGTTCAGTAATTTATGCAATTCACGAATACCCTTCATCACTCTTCGCATCAGCTCAATATCGCCCAGTTCTTTATTATCGGGATAATTTACAATAGCGCCACTATAAAGTTTATCAGGAATTTCTTTGATCACTTCCAGCATTCGAAAAACTTTTTCCCCTTTTGTTTTAATATCCATTTCGCCATTGTCATACATTTTACTTAGTTCCACAACATTTACCAGGGTGCCGTTCTCCTGCAATTTATTGTCAACCACAGCTGGTATGCCAAATGGTTTTTTATTATCATGACATTCTTTAACAAGTTGCTTATATCTCGGTTCAAAAATGTGAAGGTTTACATTTTCACCGGGATACACCACGATGCCAAGCGGGAATATCGGAATAAAATTGGTCATAGATTTTTCAGGACTGTAAATTTATAGATTATTAGGAAAGCCTCCTTACTGTTTTTTATTCCAACGCTCATTTAGTTTTTTATATTTTAAAAAAGTGTAGCGGGCATTTATTCTTGCGCAATGATATCCTGTTGCGCCATCGAGAAAGCCAAGTTTAAAAAAGTAGTTTTTAATAAAAGAAAAAGCTGCAGAAAAAAACATTTTAAATGATCCTGATCTTTTTTGTTGCTTAAAATATTTTTCCGCATTCAGTGCTGCATAATTCTCCATTTTATTTTCATACGATGCAATATCAGGTGCTGTCTTATGCAACACATAGCCGGGAATCGAAATAATTTTTACATCTGCTGGCAACAATAAAGATTCGTGTACATCTGCATCATTCCAGTTAATTTTTTTCCTGTTGAAAAGCCGGATATGTTTATCATCCCCCCATTCACCGTACCGAAGCCACTTGTCACCCAAAAAATTTTTGAATTTGAATTCAAACACTTTCATTTCATCAGCGAGGTCCTGCTTCAATAAATTTTCTTTCAATTCTTCATCTATGGCCTCATCTGCATCAAGACTAAGGATCCAATCATATTTAGCCAATGCATTGGCCTTATTTTTTGTTTTGCCAAAACCTTCCCAACTGCCCTCAACTAATCTTGCATTGTTTTTCCTTATTATCTCTTTTGTGTCATCTGTACTCCCATTATCATACACCAAAATATCATCAGTAAGACCGGAAAAACTTTTTATGGTTTCGCCAATAACTTTTGCGCCATTTTTACAAACAATAACAACCGAAAGCCTTTGCATGCTGCAAAATAAAATTATTAAACTCATTCATTTGTCTTTATTATAAAGAGTATTTTTGGCCAAGCCGAATGATACAGGAACTATTATCAAAATTGAGACTAGGCGATGCAAAAGCATTGGCAAGAAGTATTTCATTGGTAGAAAATGAAGCGGATGGCTATGAAGGATTATTGCGATCATTGCCTCCTAACCCGAATAAACCAATTATTGGTATTACCGGTCCTCCTGGAGCTGGCAAAAGCACTTTGGTTGATTCGCTCATCGGGTTACTTGTAAGCAATGGAAAAAAGATCGGGGTGCTTTGTGTTGATCCATCTTCACCATTTAATCTTGGTTCTCTGCTCGGTGATCGTATACGAATGAGTAAATGGTATGATAATCCGGATGTGTTCATTCGTTCATTGGCAACAAGAGGTTCGCTGGGCGGGTTGCATCCGAAGATCATTGAAATAACGGAGCTAATGAAAGCTGCGACTTTTGATCTTATTATTGTGGAAACAGTTGGCGTAGGTCAAAGTGAAGTTGAAATTGCGGGGTTAGCTGATATCACTGTCGTTGTTGTTGTTCCTGAAGCAGGTGATGAAGTGCAAACCATGAAAGCTGGTTTGATGGAGATCGCCGATATATTTGTTGTAAACAAGGCTGACCGCCCAGACGTTGATCAATTTGTAAAAAACTTACGACTGATGCTGGCACCTGCATTTCATATCAGGTATGATGAAGTGCCTGTAATAAAAACAGTGGCTTCCCAAAACGAAGGTGTAAGCGATCTGCTGAAAGAGATAGAACATTTGCTAAAACATCATCATTCAAAAGAAAAAAAATACTGGTTGCTGGCAGAAAGAGCTTACCAGCTTATTCAACGAAAGAAGATGCGTGATATTGATAAAGAAAAGCTCAAAGAAGAAATTAAAGAACTTTCGAACAAGAATTCATTTCAATTGTATTCATTTATAAAAAATTATTTGTAGTATGGAAATCATCCCCAATGAAAATTTACCAAAGATGGCTGAATGTGAGCCGGCAATTGTAAAAGTGCAACCCGGAAAAGTATACTCCTGGTGTACTTGTGGCTTGAGCGTCACACAGCCATTTTGTGATAGTGCACACAGGAATATACAGGATGAACCTTACCGTAGCATAAAAGTCATGTTTGACAAAGAAGAAGAAGTTTATTTCTGCCAATGCAAGAAAACAAAAACACCTCCGTTTTGTGATGATACTCATTTAACGATCAAGAAATAAATTCCCACAGTATTCCAGATTCATCGTCATTTTCATATCGTTCATCGAAACAATTTCCTTGCAGCCCCGGCACGGAATAGTTTTGACATGAAAATAAAAACAGATATGAAAAAGATCATTTTAACCACAGCTTTTGCACTCCTGCTTATTTTTTTAAGTAGTTGCCTTACCACACTCCAGCCCATTTTTACTGAAAAAGACCTGGCTTACGATCCAAAACTTATTGGTGTGTGGAATACAGAAAAC
>JBIOVR010000113.1:0-5634 GCA_044867875.1 Chitinophagaceae bacterium | reverse complement strand
TTGAGGCGGCTACAAAAACTTCTATCACAGACAATAAACCGCTTGCTTCCATTTTATTGGGAGATGCAAGACGGCTCCCTTATGACGATGAACAATTTGATCTGGTTCTGTTATTCGGACCACTGTATCATCTGCAGGAAAAAGAAGACCGGGCAAAAAGCATTGCGGAAGTAAAAAGAGTTTTAAAAAAAGATGGAGTATTGCTAGCCGCAACCATTACACGATATGCATCTTTATTTGATGGATTCTGGCAGGGATTTATTGATGATCCAGCTTTTGAAAATATAGTGAACCAGGATCTGGAAGATGGCAATCATTTTAATCCTGTCAATCACCCCATGTATTTTACCGATGCACATTTCCATACACAAAAAGAAATAGAAGAGGAATTTGCTGTAGCCGGTTTTTCCGAATTTAATTCAATAGCTATTGAAGGTTTTGGATGGTTGACGCCAGGTTTTATGGAAAGGTGGAATGATGAGGATTCAAAAAACAAGATGCTTCAATATATAAAGCAAACTGAAAATGATCCGGTAATGATCGGTATAAGTGCTCACGTGATGACAATTGCCATGAAATCAGGCCTATAAAATTTTTTATCAAATTCCGCGAATCCAAATTAAATTTGCGGACACAAAAAAGGCCCTTCCGTAGAAACGGACTGGCCTCTCACGATTGCTTGCCATATGAAAATCAGTAAAAATCTTTTTTAGGCCTCTCTGCTGCTTGTCCTACTCTCAACGATTGCTTGCTTATGAAAAATAACAGAGACGCAGATCAAATGTATACCGCGGCTTTGTCTTACTGAAAATATATTGCGCCCCATTTTATCATTTCAAACGGGTGGGATTTTAGGTAACTCATTGCAAGCGAAGCGTTTCCAAAAAAATATTTTATTATGTCCAACAGGTTTTCTGATATATTATTTCAATTAGTTCACTCGCTGGAAAAGTCGGAAAAACGGCATTTCAAGCTATATATAAAGAGAAGTTCCGCTAAACAGGACCTTAAGATCATACAGCTTTTTGATGCATTGGATAAGCTGCAGGAGTATGATGAGAGGTTGCTACTGAAAAAAATGCCCGGCATTTCGAAAACCCAATTAGCCAATTTAAAAAATCATTTATACAAACAATTATTGGCGAGCCTTCGGTTATTAAAAACAACGGATAATATCGATCTGCAATTGAGTGAACATCTCGATAATGCCCGCATCCTATATAATAAAGGCTTAAAAATTCATAGTCTTCGAATTTTAGAAAGAGCAAAAGAACTTGCAAGAGCGAATCAAAAGTTTAATACTCTGGTTCAATTGCTTTCTTTGGAAAAGAAAATTGAAACATTGCATATTACCCGCAGCACTACTGATAAGACTAAAGAAATGGCAGACGAAGCGTTGGAGATCAGTGGACATATAGACAGGGTAACAAGACTTTCCAATCTTGCTTTGCTTTTATATCGGTGGTTTGTATTGCATGGTCAAGCAAGAAATGACCAGGATGAAAAAGAACTGAATACTTTTTTTAAAAATTATTTACCCGTTGATGTTCAGAAAGTGAATGGTTTTTACGAAAAGCTTTATTTGTATCAAAGCTATTGCTGGTATGCTTTTATTCGCCAGGATTTTTTAATGTATTATCGCTATAGTCAGAAATGGATCGATCTTTTTGATGCACAGCCGGTGATGAAAGAAGTGGAAACGGGACATTATATAAAAGGGGTTCATACATTGCTGAATGCCTTTTTTGATCTCCGGTATTTTGAAAGATTTGAAACCGTACTCAAAAAATTTGAAATGTTTGCAAAAACAGATATTGCAAAGCGCCATGATAATTTCCGTACACATACTTCCATTTATATCAATACTGCCAAAATAAACTGGCACCTGATGAAAGGAACTTTTGCAGAGGGATTGAAACTGGTGCCTTCTATAGAAAAAAATCTCGAAGAATATGCACTGTTTGTTGATGGGCATCGCATACTTGTATTCAATTATAAAATTGCCACCCTTTATTTCGGCGCCGGCAAATACGGAATTGCAATTGATTACTTACAAAAGATCATCAATGGTGCTGGTGATCTCCGGATAGATCTGCAATGCTATGCCCGTTTACTTCACCTGATGGCACATTATGAATTGGGAAATGACGAGATCATTGAATCACTTATAAAATCCGTTTACCGGTATATGGCGAAAATGAAAAACCTTACGGTGGTGGAAGAAGAGATGTTCCGTTTCTTAAGACAATCATTTAATGTTTCTCCAAAGAAAATAAAACCGGAACTTGAAAAATTCCTGGATAAGATAAAGCATCTTGAAAAGAATCGTTTTGAAACAAGATCATTTGCCTATCTCGATATCATTTCATGGGTAGAAAGTAAAGTTTACAACAAACCAATGAGTGATATAGTATTTGAGAAATACTTGAACAGGAAAAAAAGAAATCTCGCAAAAGCCGCTTAGCAGTTAGAATTGCTTTTTAATTTTTACCTTCCTTCATATTCTTGAAATATGAAACGATTTCAATTTCTATTGATTGTTTTTTTTCCTCTATTGGTTATCGCACAGGAAAAAGTTTTTTATAATGCCCGCATTTTTACTGCGAACTCCGGGCATCCTTTTGCCGAAACAATTGCAATAAAAGATAAAAGAATAATCGCAGTGGGCAATTATTCTGAAGTAATAAGGTCTGTTAGCGCAAAGGCAGAGTTGATCGATTGCAATGGTGGATTTCTAATGCCGGGTTTTGTTGATAGTCATAATCACGGTATCAGCGGTGGTAGAGGTTTAACCAAAGCAAATGTCAGCGATCAATTGATGACAATTGACGAGTTGGTAGTTTATGCAAAAAGTGAACTAGAAAAGAAAGATGGAATGACCGGCGATGTGTTGGTGATCTATGGGCTCAATATCAGCACATGGTCCCAATTGGATATTATTATACAAAAGTTCAATGCAGATGTGTTTCTTACCCAACCAATCGTGCTACGGGGATCTGATGGTCATACGTCATGGGCAAATAGTGTAATGCTGAAACGTGCTGGCGTTGATAAAAAATTTATTCAATCACTAAAGCCTGAAGAAAAGATATTTTATGGTACAACAAAAAATGATGAACCAAATGGATTTATTTCAGAAAGTGGTTACCAAAAAATATCAAGGACACTGATTGTAGAGACCAATTTTAGCAAAGCAGCGGAAAAAACCATGGAATATAATAATAGCTATGGTATCACTGCTTGGCTCGATCCCGCTGTATCGTCAATAAATAATTCCCGGGTGGGCTATCTTGACTGGTACAAAGACCTGGTCGATCATAAAAAACTTACAGCACATATTGCCGCTTGTATCGTAGCCGATGCGGATGCGGATCCTCAAAAACAGATCACCCAATTAAAAAATTTACAGAAAAAATATAACACAGAAGATTTTTCAATCATTGGCTTTAAAATTTTTGGTGACGGAGTAATAGAACATCCTACACACACTGCGGCCTTGTCATTGCCTTACACAGGCACATCATCAAAAGGTGTGCTTATGTTTGATCCAAAAAAGTTTGCACAATTTGTAATTGCAGCGGATAAGCAAGATCTTTTAGTGCATGTTCATGCTATCGGCGACAAGGCAGTTACTGAAACTCTCAATGGCTTTGAAGCTGCCCGTAAGATCAATGGTAATAATAAAATACCACATACAATCACACATTTACAAATTGTATTGCCACCCGATTTTGAACGTTTTAAAAAATTAAATGTACTGGCATCGTACCAGCTATTATGGGCCTTTGGTGATATTACAACCATTGATATTGTAAAACCATATATAGATCCCTCGCTTTATGAATGGCAATATCCTGCAAGGTCAATGTTACAAGCAGGAGCTATAATTTGTGGCGCCAGTGATTGGCCGGTAAGTACGGCTAATCCTTTTGAAGCGATTTATAATGCAGAAACAAGACGGGGGCCAATGGGCGTTTTAAACAGTACTCAATGCATGCCCCGTATAGAAATGTTATATGCATATACAATTAACGCGGCAAAAGCAATGAGGGCCGAAAAAAAAATTGGTTCATTGGAGGTCGGGAAATATGCTGATATAATTATGCTTGACAGGGATATATTAACGATAAACCCCGAAGCAATGAAGGGTACCCGTGTACTCTGGACAATGTTTGAAGGCAAAAAAGTTTATGAAACTTCAACAAAAAAAGATTTTTGATAAACTAACTTTATACAATGGCAAGAACTCCCTCAACGATGGTCATGCTGGGTACAAAAGCTCCTGATTTTCTATTACCCGATACGGTAAGTGGAAAACAACTATCGCTGGATGATACAAAAGGTGAAATAGCAACGATGATCATGTTTATTTGCAATCACTGTCCTTTTGTAAAACATGTAAATTCAGAATTAGTAAGGTTGGGAAATGACTATAAAAACAAAGGAATTGGTTTTGTCGCGATCAGTTCAAATGATGTAATAAATCATCCTAATGATTCTCCTGAATTAATGACACAGGTTGCAAAAGAATTAAAATATCCATTTCCGTATTTATATGACGAATCACAGGAAACGGCAAAATCGTATGATACGGCCTGCACTCCTGATTTTTTTATTTACGATAAAGATCTTCGACTCGTTTATCGCGGACAATTGGATGATAGTCGCCCGGGTAATGAATTACCTGTAACCGGGGAAGATATTCGCTACGCATTAGATTGTTTAGTAAATAATGAGCCTGTTCCACAAGAACAAAGACCTAGTATTGGATGTAATATCAAATGGAAATAGATCTATCGCCATACCCCATATAACTCATTGATCACTGACCGGTAAGTAAACTGTTTTGGGATTTTTTTGCACACGTTCATTGTTGGCACCGGGTTTGGTTTTGAAAATCAGAATTCTACCTACTCATTCATAAAATATTGAACATGAAAAAACCATCTATATTAAAATTGTCGGTTCCCTGGGAAATAGTAAAAGAAAGAATAAAAGAGAATGACATCAACATTACCGATGAGGATCTTGAATACACACCGGGTAAGGAAGAAGAATTAATACAAAGACTGGAGAAAGTAATGAACAGATCTCATGACCAGGTCATTGCCTATATTGAAAGTATTTCCTCAAACGAAGATCTTGCAGGATAAAACATTTTATCAATCAAATGCTCAATTTTAACATTTAGCCTTCATGAAGAATTGTTTTGACTAATACTTTTGAATTAATATCTTCAGTCACCAAAAACATTTACCAATGAAATACAAATTAGTAGCTGTAACAATGCTATCGTCTATCTTTCTTTTTTCTTGCGTAAGCAGCAAAAAATTTAAAAAATCGCAGTCAGATTATGCAACACTGCAAACACAACACACTGCATTGCAGGGTGATCTTACAAAATGTAATGATGATAAAGCAGAGCTGGGACGTCAGAAAACGGCCCTGGAAAACGATAAAGCAGGTCTTAATAACCAGATCGCTGACCTTAATAAGCAGATCGATTTTTTGAAACAAACTAACACTACTGTATTAAAACAAATGGAAGATCTTTCTGTTGTATCGTCCGCACAGGCTGACAACATCAGGAAATCCCTTGACAATATTGGCGCAAAAGATCTTTATATACAAGAT
>JBIOVR010000112.1:0-12143 GCA_044867875.1 Chitinophagaceae bacterium | reverse complement strand
CCTGCACCTGATTATTCCGTTACAACACTGATAGATTTTAATTCTCCGGTTCTTGGAACACAGCATGCAGGTTTAAAAAATATGTCAGACTTCAAAACCGAGATCGCTCCTTGTCGTACTTTTTGTTTTCTGCATGAACTGGAAATGTTGATTGATAATAATCTTATCAAAGGCGGTGATGTAAACAATGCAATTGTTGTAGTGGATAAACCAGTAGGTGCAGTTGAATTGGAAAGACTAAGGAAGGTTTTTAAGAAAGATAAAATAGAAGTGAAAAGCGAAGGCTACCTTAATAATCTTGAATTACGCTTTCCAAACGAACCTGCCCGTCATAAATTATTAGATGTTGTTGGAGATCTTGCATTGGTTGGTTATCCAATCAAAGCAAAGATCATTGCAAACAGGCCCGGGCATAGCAGCAATGTTGAATTTGCAAAAAAGATCAAACAGTATATAAAGAAAACAAAACATACTCGCGGCGTTCCGGTTTATGATCCCACTCGGCCACCGGTTTTTGATCTTGTCTATATAGAAAAAAAATTACCACACCGTTATCCATTTCTATTATTGGATAAAATCATTGAATTAAGCGATACGCATATTGTGGGAATAAAAAATGTAACCTTCAATGAATGGTTTTTCCAGGGACATTTCCCGGGAAACCCGATCATGCCGGGTGTATTACAAATAGAAGCACTTGCTCAATGCGGAGGCATATTGGCAATGAACATGAGTCCTGAAGGATCATATGATACTTATTTCCTGAAGATAGATAATTGCAAATTCAAGCAAATGGTAAAGCCCGGCGATACAATGCTCTTAAAAATGGAACTGTCTACACCCATTCGTCGTGGTATATGTGAAATGAGAGGAACCGTATATGTGGGCAATAAAATTTGTACAGAAGCAGACCTTGTTGCGCAGATAGTAAAACGCAATGCGTGATGCCAGAACAAATGATTTTATAAGGCTGAAAAAGATGATTTTTCAGCCTTGTTTTTTATCCACCCAAGTGCTAAAAAATACTCAAAAATTAGGCTTTTAAATACCCCTTTAGAGGGTTGAATTCCGTACATTCGCAAGCATTTCATTTACACAATTTTTAAGCGAGGATTCACTATATATGAGCGAAGAAATTAAAGCAAAAGCTACCCCTGTAACTAATGGTTATGATGCTGATAGCATCCAGGTTTTAGAAGGATTGGAAGCAGTTCGCAAACGACCTGCAATGTACATCGGGGATATCAGTGAAAAAGGTTTACATCATCTTGTTTATGAAGTTGTCGATAACTCTATCGATGAAGCCTTAGCAGGTTATTGTAAAAATATTGTAGTTACCATTTATGAAGATAATTCTATATCAGTAGAAGATGATGGTCGTGGTATTCCAACCGAAATGCACACGAAAGAAAAAAGAAGTGCATTAGAAGTTGTTATGACGGTGCTGCATGCAGGTGGTAAGTTTGATAAAAATTCATACAAAGTTTCCGGTGGTTTGCATGGTGTTGGCGTAAGTTGTGTAAATGCATTGAGTAAGGATTTACATGTAGAAGTTTTTCGTGAAGGAAAAAAGTTTGAGCAGGATTATAAGATAGGAATACCTCAATATCCCGTTCGTGAAATTGGCACAACTGATAAAACAGGAACAACGGTTCGCTTTTGGCCCGATGACAGCATATTTCTCGTTACTGTTTACAAAAAAGATATTTTGGAAGCCCGTCTTCGTGAACTGTCTTTTTTAAATAAGGGGATACGGATCATACTGAATGATCTTCGTGAAAAGGAAGATCAGAACGGGACTTACACAAAAACATTTTATAGTGAAGGAGGTATTGTTGAGTTTGTAGAAATGCTGGACAGCAATGCAGGAAGAAGTCCACTATTGCCTAAAGTGATCTTTGTGGAAGGTCGTGATGAAGCTACTAATGTTGCCGTTGAAGTGGCGATGATCTATAACGATTCTTATAGTGAGCACATTTATTCTTATGTAAATAACATTAATACTATTGAAGGCGGTACCCACGTATCTGGTTTTCGTCGTGCGCTGACAAGAGTATTTAAAAGCTATGGAGATAAACAGGGCCTCTTTGAAAAAGCCAAAGTTGAAATTGAAGGTGATGATTTTCGGGAAGGACTTAGCTCCATTATATCGGTAAAAGTTCCCGAGCCACAGTTTGAAGGACAGACTAAAACAAAACTTGGTAACAGCGATGTGATGGGTGTTGTTGATTCTACTGTTTCAAAAGTGCTTGAAGCATACCTTGAAGAAAATCCAAGAGAAGCAAAGAATATTATCAATAAAGTAATTCTTGCAGCACAGGCAAGAGCAGCGGCAAAAAAAGCAAGAGAGCTTGTTCAGAGAAAATCAGTATTAAGCGGCGGCGGTTTGCCGGGAAAATTGGCTGATTGTTCTGAAAGAGATCCTGCAAAATGTGAACTTTTTCTTGTTGAGGGTGATAGTGCCGGTGGCACAGCTAAACAAGGCCGTGACAGAAGCTTCCAGGCCATTCTTCCGTTACGCGGAAAAATATTGAACGTAGAAAAGGCAATGGAACATAAGATCTACGAAAATGAAGAGATCAGGAATATGTACACTGCTTTAGGTGTAACGGTCGGAACTCCCGATGATCCAAAGGCATTAAATCTTGTAAAGCTCCGTTATCATAAACTTATCATCATGACCGATGCCGATGTCGACGGAAGTCATATCGCTACATTGATCCTGACCTTTATTTACCGGTATATGACTGAGCTTGTAGAACAAGGCCACGTTTATATTGCACAGCCTCCTCTTTATTTAGTAAAAAAGTCTAAAGAACAAGCCTACGCATATAATGAGGAGCAGCGAAAAGCCCTGATCGAAAAAATTGGAGGTGGAAAAGACGACAGTGTAAATGTTCAGCGATACAAAGGATTGGGTGAAATGAATGCAACACAATTGTGGGATACTACAATGAACCCTGAAACAAGAACTTTAAAGCTAGTGACGATTGAAAGTGCAGCTGAAGCAGACCGGGTTTTTAGTATGCTGATGGGCGATGAAGTTGGTCCCAGAAGAGAATTTATTGAAAGTCATGCAAGGTATGCCAAAATTGATGTTTGATCCTAAGTAATTATAAATAAATTAGTTAGCCCTGTTCTTACAGGACTTTTTTATTTCAGGTTATGCCGAAAGGCGTAAAATCCCTAATTTCAAGCATTCCTAATCAAAAAACCCATTTACCATGAGCGATGTACAACTTACAGCCTACAATGTTAAAACCAAAGAGAAAGGAGTTCCAGTTATGGATGCCGTGATCACCAAAACCGCCAAAGGCGCTTATATGGTGCAGGGACATGATGGCAAGGGAAATAAGCTGACAACTTTGGTGAACGAAGAAAAGGCAATGGCGGCCATTAAAGCTGGTATTGCAAAACAAGGATGGTAATTTAGTAGCAACAAAATAGTAAAGGGGCCTTTCCGCCCCTTTCTTTTTATTAATGTTTTATCAATTTAATACTAAACTTCTTTTCGCCAGCTACTGCTGAAAAAAGATAAATTCCAGAAGGAAATTTTACTGATCTAAGATCGATCATCGACTGCTCCACATATCCGTTTCCAATTAGTTTCATTTCCTTGACGAGTCTGCCGCTTACGTCATAGATCTTAACATTCATACTCTCATTTTGTGTCAAATTATATAGAAACTTATATTCTCCATTTGAAGGATTAGGATATATCTGCCATTGAATGTCATCATTAAAAACAACCAATCGTACCGGAGAATAAATATATGTGTTATCCTTATACACGATTTTTAATCGGTAATATCGTATTGCCATCTTTCCTGCTTCGTTATCAGTAAAATTATACGGCCTTTCAGAATTTGAATTACCAGGGCTAGTCACCTGGCCAATCTTTTCGAAATTATTATTCTGAAAATTAATATCCCCTTTTGCCACCTCAATCTCAAAGTGATCAATATTTTGTTCCGAAAAAGTCTTCCACTCGACTAAAACATCGTTATTATCTTTCCTTTGCGCTGTAAAACTTCCTATCATCCCCGATAATGCCGTTTGCCTATCCAAGGCGCCATTATTCAACCAGAACTCAGAAAAATCTTTTGTTTTAAATTGTACATAATAGCCTTTATCAAAAGGTATTTTATAGTTCAAGTCTGCACTTAAGAAATTAAAAGCTCCCTGTATATCATCAGCAAGATTTCCGTTTTCAAAATTATCATCGGCATCAGAATATTTAGTGACCCCTAGTTCTGTTACCATCGATGGTTTTGCACAGCTTGCACATCCTGTGGCTTTCAATAAATTTTCAGTTTCTGTATCAAGAAAATAAAAACGAACATTAACAGAATCACTGAGACTGATATTTGTTGGCTTAATAGTTATACTTCTATCGTGATAATATTGTTTACCATCATAACGTACTCCGCCTGTTTTTATATAAGCTTGCACATTTGTAATACCAAGATTTTGATTATTGGGTTGAATAGATGCGACAAGTTTGCCGCCTGAAACAAAATTTATCCACGCAGTTCCACCTGTAATGTTCTGAGAAACGGGAGAGGCCATTGTAACGCCATCATAAACTCCCATTGTGTTGTCATATACATGCACATCATCAATTGCAACTCCTTCAAAATTTACAAATGGATCTGATACAAGTACAATTCTGAATCGGATAGTTGGCACCCCTGTTGGTAATGGTGTTGTTGCAACATGCCATCTTGTGTAATCCTGCACACTCCAAAGTTTATTACCGCCCCCACTCCCATAAGCTCTGTTATACCAGTTTGTACCTGTTCCCACATTACCTAAACGAGACCATGTATTACCATCTCCGGAATATTCTATATATACGCCGTCGCATAAGGTGCTGCCACAATTTTCAAGATCAAGCGCAATATTCAAACTCAGTGTAGGATTTGTCATTCCTCCAATATTGTAACAAGGTGAATACAAATAAGATTTCTCGTTGTTTTTATAATTACCTGTAAGACTTGTCTTCCAGGCTTTAGTTCCACTAGCCGCTTTATTTATTTTCTTCGCAACAGGAACTCCATACTCCCATGAGTTATTAATTCCTGAACTGCGCCAATAGCCATTATTTGTTTCAAAGTTTTCTATGTGAGGGAATGTAGTAATCAGTGGCGCATTAAAAATGTATAAGGTTAATGTATCATTATCCCTAAAGTTATCCGTCCCGTATTGCACATTGATCAAGATAGTATGATCTCCAAAAGCTGATAGATCTGCTTTTGCTGTAAATGTATATTGCATGCTTGCATTTGGGGCAAGTGGAGTAGTAATAGTTTCAATGACAGGCATGCCTCCATCCACAACCATTCTTATGGGAATATTGCTGATTGAATTTGTTGAAGCGTTCCTGATCGTGACCTTTACAGTTTCTGCATTCGATAAGCTACATTTATTAGTTAATGGTTCACCAATTATTTTAAGTTGTATGTCATCAATAGCTTCATAAATCCTTATGTCATCAATATTATGTCCTTGATATAACTCGTTATCATTAATCCTGGAATATGCAAATTGTCCCCACCGTACCTGGAAACTACTACTAAAATTTTGTCCATGTGATTGAAGAAGTCTACCTATTTCCAAACTTGGTGTTTTTTTGAAAATTCCGCGAATATTTCCATTTGCAGAAAGGACAAATGCTTCAATCCATGTTTGAGAATCGCTACCTCTTATCCAAACCCTGTTATCTGCACTCGCAACACTATCGCCATGCATTTTAAGTTGAAAATCCAGACGTATATCCCGTGCAACTGCATCCACACCTTCCAGATTATAAGTTCCGTATATAAAATTGGTATTACCTGAGGCTAGATAAGCATCCAGGTCAATTAATAATGATTTTGTTCCTGAATATGCCATACCGGAAGATAAAAAAGTACTTAATCTTCCCGGGAAGTATGTATTTGTATAGTCGTAACGTTCTACTCCCTGAACTCCAAATCTTGCTTTGTAATACTTTCTGGATACAGCTGTTTCAAGATCGTCTGTAAAAGGCAGTATAATAGGATCATTACTTAATTGACGAATAGTGTCAATAATGATGTTGTTAACAGGAACAGGGTCAACTCCTGAAATATTTTCAACCTCAACCTTTAAAATATAATTTCCTGCAACTGAAAAATCGTATGGAATAGAAAATGTATGTGTAAATGTGGAGCCTGCAGTAATGGGGCCAACAATATCTTCTACTATCAAAGAACCACCTACATAATATCTCAATTTGAAATTTGGAATATCTGCATCGTCGAGATTCTTAATTCTTGCAATAACAGATGTATTGTTAGTAAGCGCTGTTGATGTTAGCAATCTTCCTGAAGGAGGAGCAATGACAGAATCCATTCGCAGATCATTATCAGAAATAACACCGCTACAAGTTCCATTATTGGGCTGACGATTTATAGCCACAGCTCTCCGACCAGCTCCACCATTTATCCTTGCACGAACTGAAACCCAATAAACCGAATCAGGTGATAAACCAGTAAATGTATAAGTCAGAGCAGTAGTTGTACCCACAGAAACCATTTCACTTCCTTTCAACATAAACAACTCATAGTCTGTTGCACCTGTTATAGCTGCCCAGTCTATAGAAAAATAACCTTCACATTGCGTAGCAGATAATGATATAACAGGTATTTCAAGAATAGTAAATGCAGAACTTGTGCTTATATAGCCCGTTCCATTCCTGGTTACACGAACCTTCGCCTCTTGAGTCTGAACATTTGGAACCGTCCAACTCAATTGACGAAGATTTGCTGCTACGGAATTGTTAATCGTTGCCCAGCTTGTTCCATTATCGATAGAATATTCGACAGTAAATGTATTGGCAGGATCACCATATGACTCCCATTGAATGGTAGCCGTTTCACCAAGTTTCAACCCTTCTCCTCCGATGGGAAAAACAATTTTTGTCTCAACTGGTATTATATCGTAGACTACAAAATACTCTTGGGAAGATACTGGCACATTTGTGCCCTGTATTCTTATTGTATAAGTTCCTGCAGCAGGATTTGTAATAATTGCCTGTTCAATATTATTAATATGATCAACTCCCGGCGAAGCTGTGTTATTTACATGGCCAGGAATTGTGTCCAATAAAAAAGGCAACACATTGGATGGTGAAGTAATATCCAGATCAAGATTGTTTACCAAAGTTTGAGATGCAAAAACAGCGGCAGCAGGATCATGCCAGTATAGCATTACTTTTAATTGAGCTGTACCTACAGGAACAGATATATTGTGTGTGTTTATTCCCGCATTATTAACAGTTGAAATAAAATATCTACTCTTATTGAGCATGTCTATAGATCGCAAAAGATTCATACTGCCAAATCCGTTTGTAAAATCTGGACCGGAGTTGCCTTGATCAGTTGCTCCATTACAAACTAATGCTTTCATTAAACCACTTTTAGGATTTACGCTAAAGATTTGTTTGTATCGTTGATTTAATAAAACTAATCCTCCTGCTACTGCCGGACTGGACATGCTTGTACCTGGACTTACGCCATAACCATAGGTATAAATAGTAGATGTTGTATAAACACCATCTGCCGTTACTTCTGGTTTTATTCTGCCATCCTTCACTGGGCCCCTGCTTGAAAATGATGCAATGCTGCCGTCTCTATTAGTGGCACCAACCACTATTCCATTTTTTGCAGTCTGAAATCCACCAACAACTGTTTTGAATGATCCGGGAAATGGTGAACAGGTTAATCCTCCATCATTCCCTGCAGCAAAAACATTCTGCAATTGAGGATAACTCAATGCCATTAAATCTAATACCCGGCTTTCAAGATCGTATGTTCCGGCATAATCACAATCACCTACTACTGAAGTATAAGAATTATTAGTAATGACCATCCCATAATCATTAACATAAACCGGTGCATTTTTTAGTATTCCCGAAATTTCCTGCGAAACTATTGTTGCCTTCGGCGCATAACCACGGAATTCTTCCATCAGTATCCCACCTCCTGCAACTGTTCCGTGTACGTGTGAACCATGATACGCAACCGTAGCAGTGCTGAAGTTTATTAGTCTGCCAGTAAAATCGACATGATATTGTACATCCGCGTTATCACCGATACCCACTACTATTCCTTCACCTTTAAGATCATAGCCCCCTACACTGGATGCTGCATTTAATATATTCGCTCTGGAATCATTTCTGCTCTCATAATTCAACATTTGCGCTTTATGCGGCGTTGGCTCTATATAATCAACAAAAGGTAGAGAAGCAAGATCATTGATACGCGAAATTGCTATTTCTAAACCAACAACATGAAACTCTTTATAATCGGTAGTAGTAATCTGGAAATTTCTTTCGCTTAATAATTTTTGCAATTCTTCAAAACTTAGTGTTTTCGGAAAGCTGATCCAAACATCCACCATACCTGGAGTTTTTATTGCCCATGATGGAAATATTCCTTTTGCCATTGTAGGATGCATCTTTTGAACAGGTAACAATTCAAAAATTGATCTGGCTCCTGCTTTCTGCAAAATTGAATAGTCAATATTTTTTGTAATGCAAATTGTATATGCATTTCCGGAAATGTATTCAAGCAATTGGATCCCTGAAGCGGCAAGTTCTTGCTTCTTTGTTTCTGAGGGCAATTGTTCAAATTGTAAAACAGCAAACGACTTTCCGTTTATTTTTTGCAATTGCGCAGTAAAAGTTTTTACTTTCTCTTGTGTAATGTTTTTTTCAGTAAAAATTTTACCGCTACGAAGTTGCAATGCATAGCTTGTGTCTTTCTGTGAAAAAGAAAAAATAGAAAAAAGACAAAGAAAGATGGTGAAAGGAATTGGATGGATTCTCATAGCCAGATTTATGCTTTTAAAATTAACACATTTGTAAATAAAACGAGTAGGATTTAATAATCTGTCGTCGTAATTACATTTTGAGTTTTCCCTCTATTTGCGTTAAAGGCAAAACCGGTGCATTGAATCAAGGAACCGGTGCATTTCTTCCATCGATTTTACATTATTGACTATCATGCTAAATAACCTTCCGCTTTGTTTCAGCTTGGCTTTATTGGTTCCTGTTTGTATAAACGAAAGAATCTGCTGAAAAGTTTGTGACTCAAAATAAGGCGAGTCAGGTCTGTTTATAAAATAACAACGAAGCGTTTCATCTTTCAAGCTCATTTTCTCAAAGCCGAGCTCAACGGCCAACTTACGGCAACGAACAGTGACAAAAAGATCATTCACCGGCTGAGGCAAAGCTCCAAAGCGGTCTTTCATTTCTTCCGCCATCAATTGTAATTCTTCTTCTGTTTCCGAATTATCCAATCGTTGGTATAACGATAATCTCTCTGTGATACTTTCTACATAATCATCGGGTATTAAGATCTCAAGATCTGTATCAATGGTACAATCCTGCACAAAATCATCCTGCTTGGAAATTTCTTCTTTGAATAAATCTTTGAATTCTGTTCTTTTTAATTCACGTATTGCTTCATCCAGGATCTTCTGGTAGGTTTCAAAACCAATATCTGCCATAAAACCACTTTGCTCACCACCAAGCATATTACCAGCCCCGCGAATATCAAGATCACGCATTGCAATTTGAAAACCGCTGCCGAGCTCACTATGTTGTTCCAATGTTTGCAATCTTTTTCTTGAATCATCTGGCAGTGTGCTCATGGGTGGCGACAACAAATAACAAAATGCTTTTTTATTACTGCGTCCTACCCTTCCTCTTAGTTGATGTAGATCGCTTAATCCAAACTGGTGAGCATTGTTCACAATAATTGTATTCACATTCGGAATATCAACACCGCTTTCGACAATATTTGTGCAAACAAGTACGTCATACTTTCTGTCAATAAAATCAAGAATATGTTTTTCCAGTTCATGCCCTTCCATTTGACCATGCGCAATGCCAATACTTAGATCAGGGCACAATGCCTGGATTATATTGGCCATTTCGGGCAAACTCTGCACCCGGTTATAAATAAAAAAGACCTGGCCACCTCTTTCGGTTTCATAATAGATCGCATCCCGGATCAGGTCCTCATTGTAAGCATGTAATTCAGTTTGTATTGGTTGCCTGTTAGGTGGCGGAGTGTTAATGATACTCAGATCTCTTGCTCCCATTAATGAAAACTGTAATGTTCTTGGAATTGGTGTTGCAGTTAATGTCAAACAATCAACTGTAGTTTTAATAGTTTTTATTTTTTCTTTATGACCAACTCCAAACTTCTGTTCTTCATCAATAACTAATAAACCCAGGTCTTTATATTTCACTTCTTTTCCAAGCAATGCATGTGTGCCAATGATTATTTCGATCTTCCCTTCTTCAACTTTTTTTAATGTTTCTTTTTTCTCTTTAGCTGATTTAAAGCGATTGATATAATCAACAGTTACGGGAAAATCTTTAAGCCGCTCACTAAAAGTTTTATAATGCTGAAATGCAAGAATGGTTGTTGGTACCAATATAGCGGCCTGTTTACCATCAATACAAGTTTTAAATGCTGCGCGGATCGCAATTTCTGTTTTTCCAAAGCCCACATCCCCGCAAACCAATCTGTCCATTGGTGAAGGTGATTCCATGTCTTTCTTTACATCAGCGGTTGCTTTACCCTGGTCTGGTGTGTCCTCATAAATAAACGAAGCTTCTAATTCAGTTTGCAGGTAATTATCGGGTGTATGCTGAAAACCTTGTTGCGCTTTTCGACTGGCATAAAGTTTTATCAGGTCAAATGCGATCTCTTTAACCTTTGCTTTTGTTTTATCTTTTAATTTGTTCCAAACATCACTTCCGAGTTTATTTACTTTCGGCACCGTTCCTTCCTTGCCAGTGTATTTTGCAATTTTATGCAGCGAATTGATATTCACATAAAGAATATCACTGTCTTTGTAAATAATTCTTACCGCTTCCTGTAGTCTTCCATTAACTTCAATTTTCTGCAAGCCACTAAAAGTACCAACCCCATGATCAATATGTGTTACAAAATCTCCCGGTTGTAATTCACGAAGTGTTCTTAGTGTCAGCGCCTTACTTTTATTATAGGCCTGTTTTACCCGGTACTTATGGTATCGTTGAAATATTTCATGATCGGTATAGCAAACGACCTTCAGATCCTCGTTGATAAATCCTTCATGAATAGAAGCAGTAATGGGATTAAAAACAATATCTGATTTCAGATCTTCAAAAATGATCCGCAATCTTTCCAATTGTTTTGGATTTTCTGCAAACAGGTAAACATCAAATCCCTTTTGCTCCCAATTTTTCAGATCCTGTATCAGCAGGTCAAACCGACGATTAAATGCCGGTTGAATGAGTGTATTTGATTGTAAAGTGAAAACAGAAGTTCGATTGACCGGTTCGTTACCAAAGAAAACACAAGAACGTTTTTCAATTTCCTTTTCAAGATCACAAGATGAAATAAAATCTGCCTTGGTAAAATTTACTTGGGATGATTGTTCGGAATTATCTTTTATTTTTTCGTTCGGATTCTTGTTTGCAAAAAAATACTCCAGTTCTTCTTCAGAATCTTTCAGTTTTTTATAAACCAGTTCTTCATCACGTATCCAAACAATCGTATTTTCCGGTAAAAAGTCAAGCAATGAAATTTTTTCGTTGTCGACAAATTGCGTTTCGATATTTGGGATAATGCTTACCTGCAATAATTTTCTTTCACTCAATTGCGTTTCCGGATCAATGATCCTGATAGAATCAACTTCATTTCCAAAAAGCTCGACACGATAAGGTTTTTCATTTCCGAAAGAATAAATATCAAGAATTCCCCCGCGAATGGCAAACTGACCAGGCTCATACACAAAATCCGTTCTTTCAAAACCGAAATCAGCAAGTTTTAATAGTAATAAGCCTGTATCAAGCGTATCACCATTTTTTATAAAAATAATATTAGAAGAAAGCGTATTTGAAACCACCACTTTTTCAAACAAGGCTTCAGGGTAAGCAACAAGCACTTTTTTATTTACCGTACCAGTGGTATTCAATTGCGAAGCTATTTTTGTTAATGCTTCTGTTCTCAACATCACATGGCTGCTATTCAGCAAACTGAAATTTTTTCGTTGTTTAAACGAAGCCGGAAAATAAAAAATGTCCAGCGCCCCGGTCAGATTTTCCAGTGTGTTATGAA
>JBIOVR010000111.1:0-8702 GCA_044867875.1 Chitinophagaceae bacterium | reverse complement strand
TAAGTGAAGGTAAATTGTACTACAAGGGTAAAGTAGTTAGTGAAAAGACTCCTATAAAAAAATAATTCTGCTTAAGCAGCAAATTCCAAATTCTGATCGGGATAATTCTCATTGGGGTTTGGAATTTGCATTTTATTCTTGTTAAGGATCCAACTCCTGTTGGAATTTGAAATTTAGAATTTGTTATTTCTTTACATTGCAATATAATGACGATAGGACTTGACATGATGGGTGGTGATTTTGCCCCGCTTGAAGCGGTGAAAGGTGTAATGAAATACTTTCAAGAAGGAAATTCATCGGCTACAGTTGTTCTTATTGGCGATGAATCCAAGCTTGAGCCCTTACTTTCAGAATACAAAGTTCCCGGTGATAGAATAAAAATTGTTCATGCAGAACAGGTGATTGATATGCATGAGCATCCTACCAAAGCATTAAAAGAAAAACAAAAATCCTCAATAGCCATCGGCTTTCAACTTTTGGCTGCAGGAAATATTGATGCTTTTATCAGCGCAGGAAATACCGGTGCCATGTTAGTTGGTGCATTGTTCAGCATTAAAGCATTGGAAGGGGTTTTGCGCCCAACTATTTCAACTATTATTCCAAAAGAAAATGGCGACACGGGGCTATTGCTTGATGTTGGTTTAAATGCAGATTGCAAACCAGAACAGTTAAATCAATTTGCAATCATGGGTTCTGTGTTTGCCCAAACCATACTTGGTATTGAAAATCCGAAAGTAGGCTTAATGAATGTGGGTGAAGAAGAAGGTAAAGGGAATATTCTTTGCCAGGCCACTTATCCCCTTCTCAAAGAAAATAAGCACATCAACTTTATCGGCAATGTGGAAGGCCGCGATGTTTTTATGGATAAAGCCGATGTAATGGTTTGTGAAGGCTTTACCGGTAATATCATTTTGAAGCTTGCAGAATCACTTTACGATATTTCACAGAGCAAAAAGATCCAACACGAATATTTTGACAGGTTCAATTTTGAAAACTACGGTGGCACACCTGTCCTGGGTGTAAATAAACCCGTTATCATTGGTCACGGGATTTCGCAGGCAAAATCTTTTAAGAATATGATCGTGCTTGCGCAAAAAATGATCGACAAAGATGTGATGCAACGAATGAAAGATGAACTTGTATAAAGGTTCCACTCCTTCCGGGTTTTACTATCTTTAAGGTCGTTCCACTATGTCTCGTCTTTCGAAACCACCTTGTTTCATTTTTTATATAACATGATGAAAGCACTTATGGTTGCACTTTACCAACACAAGTAAATTTAAGCTTCAAAAACCAACAATTTTGCGAATGGTGTGCCAGAATATTTTCAGATCGAAAGTCAACGACCAATGGCGTACATAAAATATATCAAGTTGAACACGGTCTCTCATTGCTTGTATATTTCTTGTTTCTCCTACATAACCCATTGCCTGTGACAGACCGGTAATACCGGGTTTTACTTTATGGCGATAATCGTAAAATTCAATTAGTTCTTCATATTTATTATTATCGCTAATCATGTGTGGACGGGGACCTATAAAAGACATATCCCCAACTAACACATTAAAAAATTGAGGGAGTTCATCGATGTAATGATTTCGTAAAAATCTTCCAAACTTAGTTATTCTTTCATCATCTGCAGTAGCCTGCATCACATCTGCATCGTCATTTTCGATCATTGATCTGAATTTAATACAGGTAAAAAATTTTCCACCTCGTTTATTTCTTTTTTGTAGAAAGAAAACGGGGCCTTTTGAGTCAAGCTTAATTAAAAAAGCAATTATTGGAGTTAACCAGGTAAGTATTCCAACAATTATTATTGTAGATAAAAAAACATCCACGGATCGTTTAATGAACCTTGGTGCGATACTGTCAAGTGGTAACCTAATTGGAAGCGTTAATGCGTTTTTAATTTTGGCAAACTTTCTAAGTTCAGAAGATAGTGGTTGTGCGGGGAGGGAAACCGAATTTTTCTGCCTGCCTTTTATGACAAGCATTTCAGGAACTTTTTGAAAAACTTTGGTTATTTCAACGGATGATTCTTTTTTTTCCATATTGGATCACATCTTTCGGTTTAATGGTTCAATGCTTTACGTATAAGGAGTTGCTTTTTAAAGCATATTGATAAATCAAAGGTCGAGTTATCAACATCAAAAGCCAATTAATTTTTTTTCAGCCGAAATGCAAAAACTTTTGGCTCAAAGGGCTTTGAACTGTATTTTTGCACTCCCAAAAAATAAGGTCTTCTTATTAGTTGGAAACAGGTCGATCTCGTAGCTCAGCTGGTAGAGCACAACACTTTTAATGTTGGGGCCCTGGGTTCGAGTCCCAGCGGGATCACTTTTTAAGAAATCAATAGATTTCAAATCGCTCTAAAAACCCTGCAAGCATTGATTTGCAGGGTTTTGTTTTTTGGGCACATTGTCAATTAACATCAAACTTCTCCAAATCGCGGTGCGTAATTCGAGCGGAAAAAATTACAGACAAAATTTTCCGCTCGAATTTTCATGAAACCCGCCACCAGTAAGGAATTCATAATTTGAACATGCCCTTTCAAAGTAGCTATGAATGGTAATTTTATAACCATTTAAAGCTATTTTATGAGTCAAAATTTCAAGATTCTTTTCTTTCTCAAGAAAGGAAGAGATAGTAATAAAAAATCCTTACCGATTTATGTTAGAGTAACGATAAACAAGGAACGTGCTGAATGGACATGTCAAAGGAGTTGTGAGGTCGCTAAATGGAATCAGCAAACAGGAAGAGCGTTAGGAATCAAAGATGAAACAAAAAATTTGAATCAATATCTCGATATCATTCAAGCAAACATCTTTCAGGCTCAAAAAGAATATATCTTAAGGAATGAACCCATCACGGCTGCACAAGTTCGTGATAAAGTTCTTCATAAGAGTGAAGAGAAAAAATATTCGTTAGTTGAAGTCTACCAATATCACAATAATCAATTTGAAAAATTAGTGGGTACTGAATTTTCTTATGGTACTTATAAGAAATTCAAATCAGCTTTGAAATCACTCAAAGCATTTCTAGAATGGAAATTTAAAAAGCGCGATGTGCATTTAAATATAGTAAATCACAAGTTCATTACCGATTATGAATTCTACCTCAAAACTTTTCAGAAGTTGCAGCATAATTCAGCGATGGCGAATGTAAAAAAGTTAAAAAAAATTATACGGTTATGTGTTGCTAACGATTGGATGGAAAAAGATCCATTCAGGTCTTACAAAATAACAACTAAAGAAACGCATCGAAATTTTCTGCTGAAAGATGAACTAGAAACTCTCCTCAATAAGAATATTTCAGTTCAACGATTAGCTCAGGTTCGTGATCTGTTCGTATTTAGTTGTTACACCGGGTTATCGTATACCGACATAATGTTGCTTACACGAAATGATATTTCAATCGGCATCGATGGTGAACAATGGATCTTCACTACCCGAATAAAAACAGATACAGCTTCAAGAATACCCTTACTTCCAATAGCCAGAGATATATTAGAAAAGTATTCCAAACAAGCGGATATTATTCATTCGGGCAGGCTTCTTCCTAAACTTACCAATCAAAGATTGAACAGCTACTTAAAAGAAATCAGTGATCTATGCCAGTTTAAAAAAGAACTTACTTTCCACTGCGCCAGGCACACATTTGCTACTACTGTGACTTTAACCAATGGCGTTCCGATTGAAACAGTCAGTAAAATGCTCGGACATAAAAGTCTTCGCACTACTCAGATTTATGCAAAAATTTTAGATAGTAAAGTAAGTAGTGATATGCAGGTACTAAAACAAAAACTTTCAAAAGCAATCTAATTTCCTACATGCAGAGCAAACTTCTTAAACAAAATATCAGTCCATAACAAAAACTATTATCAGCTTAGTAATTATTTCCATTTTTTAGATATCTCCGAAAGTGCACCTCCCTATGTTCAATATATTTTAGTTTACCGTAAATTAACTCCGTCACCTACCCACCCCACTTGACAACTATCCATAGATCAGTCATTTTATTTTTATCAAAAGACAACTTTAATTGACCTGTTGGAGTCGTCAGCACTGATTGTTGCAATTTCCCGGTTCGTACCTTGCCAAGCGGCGTCTCAATTGAATCTTCAATATTATTACCCTGGTCATCTTTCTGGCGAACAGTGATCTTCGTTTCATCAGTTGCTGCAAACAAAACGATCTGCTGGATTGTATTCAGGGAACCTTTGCTCCAGAAAGGATAATGTTCCTCTTTCAGGTTCAAAGTAAGATCAGCGAATTGTCCATTCGGAACATTTGCCGTTCTGAACTTTTCCCAATCATTAGGAAACTCATGCCGGACTGAGAATAACCTGCTTGTGCCGGCTGTGTTAGATTCTTCGATCTTTGTTTTCAGATTTGACATCGCTCCTTTTCTTAATAATTCTCCACCTTCTCTTGCTGTGTAGCGAACATGCATGATCACATCTGAAATAGTTTCATAATTAAACTGTCTCACTTCACCTTCGCGGCCCGGAAGTGTCAATTGCCATTCGCTCACCGCGCCTGAGTATTCAAACGGAAGCTTGCGTTCGTCTTTTAAGTTCAAGTCAAACATTCCACTGTCATTTTGAGCATTGCTTGTCACAATAGACTGCATAGATCCAAAATGTGTATCAAAACGGTCATCGCCATCACCTGTTGTTATATACTCCCCATCGCTTAACAATGATTTTTTCCGGATAGAACTTTTTGTTAACGTCAATGTGCAGTTCACACTAGTATAAGGACCTGTGATGCACGGTATACTTACCGACATTGCTTTGATGCGACGAAAATAGTGACCGGGTCCATCCATATCGAACAACTCTTCCGGCAATTGAATCGAACAGCGGCCTTTTATACGCAACTCCAATAAGGCAGTTGGATTCAGTTGCATTAAGCTGATATGTTTGGTTAACTCATATTCACGCTGATTCAAATCATAATAAGCCATTTCCATTCTCTTAAGATCCATGTGTAATTTTTCACCTGCCAGCAACCCTTCCTTTCCACTGGTATAATTGAATTGTACATAACTTAACATGGGATCTCCGATCTCCTGCTGCAAGGCCCGTTCTGCTTTTTTTGCAACTTCATAAGCAAATTGAAAACACTGGCTATAGAGTCCTCTCACTTCGCGCTTCATCCATGCATACATAGATTGATTGCTTTTCTTACCTGTCTTTTCATTGGTAAGAAATTGTTCTATCTCCTGTGCATTTTTGATTTGCTGCTGATGATTTTTCCATTCCCGTTCTGCGATAGCTTCCCTGATCTGTGCTGCGCGAAGCTGCTTGAACATTTGGTTGATCTCGCCGGCTATCGTGTTACTTTGAAAAGCCCATTCTTGTTCACGACGTGCAAAGGATCCAATTTTTGCCGCAGTAGAGGCTTCAAATGATAACCTGTCACCGATTGCCAATGCTACATCAGCCGCATAAGAGGCAACTTCTCCAAGCGTAGTTCCGCCCATTTTCATATCACCTCCAAGTCCCCAGAAATGAAATTTTACTCCGAAATCAGGCAGCATCCTGATTGCCTGTGCGCCAAGTTTGGTGAATCGCACCACATCCTGTATATCTCTTGCTAATCCCGCTTTCTCCAGTTCCTCAGCCTCAAAACTGTTGACGATCTTACCACGTGAATCGTCCAGGTCTTCTGCAATATCAATTTCAATATCACGTAATGAAACAGAAGGCTCTTTCGACAGAAACTTCAGGTTGAGCAATTTTTCTTTTTCCAATTCACTTAACTCAGGAAGTTTGATCTCGTTGTCTTTTTTGCCAAGCTGTTTCTCGTAATAGATATATCGCTGAGCTGCATTTTCAATCGACACTAACAATCCTTCACGACTTTTTATAGCTTCCTGCCATTGTGCATATTTTACACTCTCCGTCAAACTCAATATTGATTTTTCATGGCGTGCACGCAGTATTGCCAATGCCTCGTTATCTTCTTTTTCAATAGCCGATAATAGATTATTGCCGAGTGATTTTACTTCCTGGCAAATTTCAATTGCTTTCTGAAGCAATAATTGAAACCGAACAATTGGCATCGGTGCATTTAGTCCCGCAACCACTGCGCCTATATCTAAACCTGCTGCTACAGCTTTTGCCAGTAGGGCTGGATCGATCGGCGGTGCAAATAATGGCAACTGTCTGAATATGCCTTGTAAATTCAAACTATTGCGGATCTTGAATAAACGATCGGCGACAGTATCCCAATAGCCCAATAACTTTTCATTATGCGGTACAGAAAAATACAACGCATTACCAAGGCTGCTGATGACCTGGAATTTCTCATCACCATTTACTGAGCCAGGCGTAGGCGCAAGATTAAAAGGTACATCAGTTTCCATGGCACGCATCGCATTGCCCAGTTCATCGAGATCTTTTTTCAAATTCTTATACGTTTGCGGACGAATGCTTCCTTTTGCCGGCACCTCCTGCGGACGGGGTCCGAGAATATTAGCAATTAATACATACTTTAATAATGCTGAATCAACATCCTCCGGCTGATCTTTTCTGAAATCATCATCCGCCCATGCAAACAAATTATCGATATACGCAAAAACTGTTTTGAACATATAAGCAGACTGCCGGTAACGGGCTATCACATGCGGGCGGAATGGATTTTCTTTCCATGCCATGATACTGTTAATGGTCTCATCACGCAGTTTCGGATTTTCGCCGGTTGACAGGTTGATCATGATTTCTTCTATCAACTTCACATCCGTGGTATGGAAAGGTTTTACTTTCCAGAAACGTTCGGGCGTCGGGCCATCACTATTATCAGTTGGATCGAATATGTAATGAAACCAATGTTGCGCTTCTGCGTAGCGGCCATTTTTACCTAAATGCATTGCGATCATCAGTGGTACATGGTAGAAGAGCTCCCAGTTATACACTGAATAGGCACCGCTTGATGTAAAATCAAGATCTCTGACCGGGAGTGGAGCTACCACAAGATTTTTGATCTTACCTGGGTTTGGGCCATAGGTTTGTTCAAAAAAATCCTGGTGTAGTACGGGTATGAACTGGCCTCGCTTGTTTTCATCCTGGTATGCCTCATCAAATCTCGCGAAAGTTCCATCAGCATTTCGCTTATACTCGGTATCGGCGGCTTGTAAACCGGGAATTGATTGCTGAATGAAGCGATCCAACAACCGGGCTACATAGGGATGAAAATGTGTATTGAAATGATAATTCAATTCACGTTCTTTAATTATCTGTGTATAATGTGTAACTGAAGGCTTGGTTTCTACAATGCCTTTATCCCAATATTTGAGGGCCTGATTTATGGCAGCACGACCATGAAATAGTTTATCTTTTGTTGCGATCATTGGAAACCTCCTTTTAATTTGTTTAAAGCTTTTAGATTACCGCCTAAAGCATGCGTATTGCCAAAAGCTCCGCCGAAATGTGCAGGTTGAGCCTTGACCGCTGTTGATATTGCTATGCCACCTGTTCCAACCAATGCGATGGCTGGATCAGAATTTACATTAATTGCATTTGAACTGGCAATATCGACCCCTACAGTTTTATCACTGACAGTTGATGCAACTAAGGCAACATTATCGGCAACTGTACTGCTATTAATTACAGTATTCAATTGATTCCTGTCTTTTATAATCCTGCCTGCACCTGCATCATTCAGTACCACGAGGTTCATTGCCTTTTCTTTTCCTATCACTCTTTCGCCAAACTGAACATAAGTACCGGGACGAGTCACCCAATCTTCCCTGAGTTTTGGTTTATACATGATCCGTGGATCGTCAAAGTCAAGCCATCCGGGATCACCGGGTTGCGGCAATGGCAATTTTTTAGGCCAGGGATGAATCGGGTCAATCTTAATACCACCGTGTTTGGGTTTCTTTTCAGGTACAGGCGGAGCGCTCACCCATTCGTCCCATTCATCGATGGTAATAGTTTCAGTTAAGGTCGGTTCGATGTAGAATGTGTGCCAACTGTCCTGGTAAAAAAATGGAGTAACCAACTGACCAAGTTCCTGTCCACCCATAGTAACAGGCTGACTGCAGGGAACCAGGTTAAAGTTTCCCACTGTTTTTTCAAGAATGGTTTGTGGATCAGAGTTTGACTGCGGCTGGCCATTCAGCGTTTTTATATAATGTTCAAATTTCACTGTCATCGCGCCTGCATCTCCAGCAACCCGGTTTATCTTAAAGGGCTTTTGAAATGGCCATGCAGGTAAAGTATCTACGTCCGCAGTAACAATCTCCGGAACGCTGTTCTTGTTAACAACCCTGAATGCCTTTTTTGTTTTCGATTTTGTATCTATCAAATTAATACGCACGGCGCCATCTAAAGTGTCATCAATGGTGTTCTTTCTTTCCTTTGTAACATATACTGCAATATCAGTGGCATAAGTACCAATACCCGCATCAAATTGAATTGGTGTACCTAGACTTCCTGTCTGTTTCGTACTCCATTGACCCTGGAAATATTCCGTCCAGTGCAGGTAAGCCTCAATCGTTTTTTTATTCGTGCCGCTTGTTACTGCATCAATTGCATTGTTCACTTTCCAGTTGCTCAGTGTGGTAGTTGTATCCGAAGGGGGAGCCGGTTTGTTTTCAGGAGGTACTTTCTCCAAAAATGTTACCCAGAATATATGCAACCTTCCCCGCCACATGACGGTAACAATATGATCACCGTCGATTTCCGCATC
>JBIOVR010000110.1:0-10216 GCA_044867875.1 Chitinophagaceae bacterium | reverse complement strand
GATAGCTTTTTTGGCAAGTTCTAAATGACATATTAAATACTGACGAACAACTTTTCCTTCTCCACCTTCCCATGGATGAAAAATTCTTTCCTCCAGCATTTTCTTTGCAGTCTTGTAATTACCCAGGCTATTTTCAAGTGAAATTTTTTCCAGGTACAGATCATCTCTCTGCACAACAAGTGTGTGATGTTCATTTAATACTTCCAGTCTTTTTTTAAGGGGATAATTCAGTCTTTTATATAACTGATCTAACTCCATCAAAACCCTTGCATCAGTTTTATCAATAAAAAATGCAAGTTCGAGAGCTCTAAGAGCTTTCTCTGCTTGTTTTTCTTTATTAAAATATAGCAAAGAAAGATTGCGATGCGCTGTAGCAAAAGAAGGGTTGATAGCTACACTTTTTTCAAAAGCATTTATTGCTTCAGCATATTGACGCAACCCAAACCATAAATTTCCAAGGTAGTAGAATGCCTTATCATCTGATGGATTAGCTGCAATAGCATATTGCAATACTTTGATCTCTTCAAGTTTATTGGGGAAGCAATAATCAGATTTGCAGTTATAAGCTTTTTGAGCAAATGTTTTTGCAGATTGTTCATCACCACTCTTTGCTACAAAATAACTCATAGAATAATAAGCAATAGGGTACGGATCATGGTTTCCATTTACATATAATTGTAATAATTCGATTGCCTCAGTAAAACATCCTGCATTGCCATAATCAAATGCATACTCTAAATAATTATTCGGAGCATTTCGCATCAATGATTGAAGATTTTTCAACGTCTCTTCTGCCTTAGAATTTTCACCAGTTTGCTTCAATAACAAATACATTTCAAAACTGCAAGCGAAGTTGAAAGGATCAATTTCCAGTGAGTCCTTGATACAATCAAAAGCAGCGGGGTAGTTCTTTAATTTTCTAAGAGTAACTGCTTTTAAATGTCTTGCAGAGTGACTGTGATAATTTCTGATCAATGATTTTTCAATCAATACAAATGCTTCAG
This sequence comes from Chitinophagaceae bacterium, assembly GCA_044867875.1. Taxonomy (GTDB): domain Bacteria; phylum Bacteroidota; class Bacteroidia; order Chitinophagales; family Chitinophagaceae; genus VBAS01. The sequence goes on along the minus strand of JBIOVR010000110.1, from coordinate 9,212 downwards.
AAAAATTATTTTTTGATATATCTATTCGTGCTAATTGCAGGAAACTGTTATGTTGCCATGAATCATTCCAGGTAGCTTTATAAAAAGCATCGTATGCCCTTGATGATCTATCCTGGAATAACAAGCTTATTCCTAAATTATAATAAACCTCTCCATCGTATGGATTCGGATTTCTAGACGTAATTGTTTTAATTCCTCTTCTGAAATATGTTTCAGCTTTTGCAAATTGTCCACATCGTAATAATTGTAATCCGATCGCATTATTACACCTGATATCGTTGGGCTCTCTCCTTAATGCTTCAGCATAATAATCCGATGCCTGGTAAGTAGCATGACGATATTGCTCAATATGTAATCCATTCAGAAATAACTCTTCAATACTTTCAATTTCTGAAGGCTGTTTTGCTGGTGTTGCGGCTTGCGGAATTTCGGGAGATTCTGTTTGAGTTACTTCATAACTAACCAAAACCTTTCCATCTTCGCTTACTACATCCACTATCAGATCATTTATATTAAATACAGATGATGTTTCAAAACTCATTTCAAATACTTGTTCAGGAGATAGATCTGCCCGGAACCCCTTTATTATCTTTCGGTTGCTGTTATAAATATTGATGCTGCTTTTCGAATAGATACTTGTTGCATACACAATTACCGAAACTGTTTTTTCATTTATTTCAACATTGATCATCGCTTCTTTTGTAGCATTTTTTACCATTCCAACTTTATGGTATGGCATAAAATATTGCTCAAAAGTTTTTTCTTCATTTGGTTGCAACCATGAAAAATCTGGCTGATTATCTGTGAACACTCCCGTCATTAATTCGATATATGGTCCATCATCATCAGTCAGGTTTCTATCCCATGATTGTCCGAAGTCACCATTGCCCCATGTCCATTGTTTTTTACCTGGCGAAATATGATGATTCGCTACATGAAGTATCCCTGATCGTGTATCATGTTCATAGCCACCAACAAAATCATAGTCTGATTTAATGGCCATATAAGAAGTTGGTACGGGGATATTTTTATACATTGAAATATCAGTGCCCGGTGAATAATCCACTTTATAATAAGTGCCGGTTGCAATTGGAAAATCTGATACGTCTCTTTTTCCATGATCAAACACTGCATGTACATCAGGTGGAAAAACAGATTGATAACGATCATTCACTTTCACTGCCGGGTTTGCCCACCACAGAAAAGTTTGAGGTAATAATGATCGGTTAAATAATTTTCCTTTGACTTCGAGGTAAGCTTTATCAGGATATAAAGTAAAACCTGCCTGGCATTTAGTGCGGAACATAAGCTCCACCTCATTTACCCAAACGGTCTTGCTGCCATCGGCATTTTCTTTTATTGTAAAATCAACAGGTAAAAAAGTAGAAGGACGGTGATGTTGAGGCCAGTTAAATTCGATACCTCCATTGATCCAGGGACCTGTTAGTCCCACCAAAGCCGGCTTAATGACCTGGTTATAATAGACAAAATCACGTTTCCTGATCTTATCATAAGCACGGTGAATGCGACCACCGAGCTCAGGAAGTATCATGATCTTCAAGTAATCATTTTCGAGAAATAAAGCAGTGTATTCCTTATCTTTTTTTTCATCTTCGATCTTCTCTACAACTGCATGAGGATAAACATTACCGCTGCTGCCCTGGTACACCCTTTTCTCCAGAAAAATTGGATTTTTTTCCGGAGCTCCAATATTGTAAGTAGGCAAAACAATCGTTTCCTGCCAAACCAAAACAGATCTATTCATACAGCAATCAGCAATTTTATAGAATCAGCCTTAACTAATGATTTCCGCGGGCAAGGTAGGGATTGAATAAAGCGGCTTTTCCGCCACTTTATGAATCATATAGATTAGATGACCAACTCCAGCTTTTTCGATATAAAAAATTTAGCAACTCGTGTTCTCCTGGTGAATCATTATTCCAAATACAAAACTAGATCGCTTCAAAATTTTGCAGATAGAATAACTTACGGTAATGATGGACTATTTTATTAAATTGTGTTATGAGCGCAACCAGGAAAAGAGAAGGATTTAAAGGACAACGAGCTATTGTAATACCTGCAAAAATTCTTGCACATCATTTTGACACTCATCCAATAGTAAAGCAATTATATGTAACTGATATTGGATACTACCCCAACGCCTTATATCACTATAGGAAAAGGATACATGGAGTAAACCAATATATTCTAATCTATTGTGTGAAAGGGAATGGCTGGACTAAAATTGCTGATAAAAAATATACTTTGTCAGCTGGCGATTTCGTATTGCTTCCAGCGAACAAGCCCCATGAATACGGTGCAGACGAACAAACTCCATGGACTATTTACTGGATGCACTTTAAAGGAACAAACAGTTCAGACTTTGCTGATATGATGCTGAAAAGAATGGGTGATCATGTTGCCTCTATTTCATTCCAGGAAAAAAGACTGCACTTATTCGAAGAAATTTACACAAGCTTAGAAAGAGGTTATAGCATAGATAATATATGCTATGCCAGCGTATGTCTTCAACATTTCTTAGCCTCTTGTTGTTTTGATAATAATTTCCTGGCGATCCATGAAAAGACAGATAGTATTTCATTATGTGTTAACTACCTGCAAAAACATATTGATAAACCACTCTCTCTAAATGATATTGCAAGTGCGGTAAATCTTTCGGTGTCTCATTTTGCCAGTATATTTAAAAAAAATACCGGCTTCTCTATCATTGAGTATTTTAATCATTTGAAAACTCAAAAAGCTTGTCAGTATTTACAGTTTACTGATCTGCGCATCAACGAAATTGCAGATCGCCTGGGGATCGAGGACCCTTATTATTTTTCAAGGATGTTTACGAAAATTGTTGGCACTTCTCCAAATAAATACAGGAGCAGAAGAAAGATCCTGGTGATCGCTGATAAACCTACATAAATAATATTATCCATCATTTTCAAAACAAACTCTATTTTTTTGTTCGGGAATAAAAGCAGTTTTGTATCTGTAAAAGATCATTATGACGAGCAGCAGCCATCAATACAATTCAAAATACATTCTTGCATTATCCTTTATCTCTGCACTAGGCGGATATTTATTTGGATTTGATTTTGCCGTTATATCCGGCGCATTGCCTTTTTTAAAAGATAAATTCAATCTTAATGAATATTGGGAAGGTTTTGCAACAGGTAGTTTAGCATTAGGTGCGATCGTTGGTTGCATTTCTGCAGGTAAAATTGCAGATAAGAAAGGAAGGAAGCCGGGATTATTGATAGCCGCTTCTGTTTTTTGCATTTCATCATTGTTCATGGCATTCGCTCCAAGCAGGGATTTATTCATTGCTTCACGATTTGTTGCAGGCATAGGTGTAGGGATGGCTTCAATGCTCTCACCATTATATATAGGAGAAATAGCACCAGCTCCCTTTAGAGGGAGGATGGTCGCTATTAATCAATTAACAATTGTACTGGGTATTTTAATTACAAACATTATCAATTACACACTTCGAAATGAAGGGGATGATGCATGGCGCTGGATGTTTGGGCTAGGTGCTATTCCTTCTTTACTTTTTTTTATTGGGGTTTTGTGGTTACCAGAAAGCCCAAGATGGTTATCGCAAAAGAATAAACTTGCACAAGCCAAAATTATTTTAGAAAGAATTGGTGGAAAAGAATTTGGTAATACAACCATTACTGAAATTCAAAGATCATTTCAGACTGTCAACAAAGCAAAGTTCGCCACGATTTTTGAGAAAAAAATATTGCCTGCAATTTTAGTGGGAATTGGCCTGGCAGTGTTTCAACAGTTCTGTGGCATCAATGTAGTATTTAATTACACCGCTACAATTTTTGAAAGTATTGGCGCTTCAAAAGATGATCAACTGCTACAAACTGTATTCATAGGAGGTGTAAACCTTCTGTTCACATTACTCGCTATGGCTCTAGTTGATAAAATAGGACGTAAACCTCTTATGCTCTTAGGCGCAGCAGGTCTCACTATATTGTATTTATTGATTTCATATTTACTAGGTATCAAAGCCGCATCAGTTTCATGGTTTCTATTAACCGCCATTGGTATTTATGCGTTGACGCTTGCTCCGGTAACCTGGGTTTTGATCTCTGAGATCTTCCCCAATAAAGTTCGGGGTACTGCCACATCAATTGCTGTACTAAGTTTATGGGCAGCGTATTTTATTCTCACTTTTACTTTCCCTGTTATGTATAGCAAGCTGCAGGAAAAAACATTTTATGTGTATGCCGTTATTTGTTTTATCGGGTTTGTATTTGTCTATAAAAAAGTAAAAGAGACAAAGGGAAAAACGCTTGAAGAACTGGAAACTGTATTTGTCTCACATTGATCCAACATTTTGTAATAAATAAAATTGCAAAAATGAAACTTCGGATATTGCATTGAAATAATTTTTCAATTGCTAAGTATGCTTTCCGAAAAACTCATCCATTTCTATCAGTCTCTTCGTCCTCCCAAAAACTTACCGAAGGGTATCGGGATCTTATTTCCACAAAAAGATCCACAAGTAATTGAGCTGGTAAAAAAATTCTTTACGAAATATTTTAAAGATGATAGCCCACGAAGATTACTGTTGGGAATAAATCCAGGACGATTCGGTGCTGGTATCACCGGTGTAAATTTCACAGCTCCAAAACAATTAAAAGAAGTTTGTGGCATTGATCATCATCTTGATCTCAGATCTGAATTGTCTGCAGAATTCATTTATGATATGATCCACGAATACGGCGGAGTAAAAAAATTTTACCAGGATTGGTTTATCGGTTCCGTTTGTCCACTTGGTTTTATAAAAAATGGAAAGAACATCAATTATTATGATGATAAAAAATTGATGGAAGCTGTCAGTCCTTTTATAGTTGACTGTATAAATAAACTGGTTGCCATTGGCTTCAGCACAGATAAATGTCTTTGCATTGGTGGTGAAAAGAATTTTAAATTTTTATCAGGGCTTAACAATGAATATAAGTGGTTCAAAGAGATCGTTCCTTTGCCGCATCCCCGCTTCATCCTGCAATACCGCCGTAAACAAAAGAACCAGTACATTCATCAATATTTGTCGGCCATGGGACTTGGCGGGTAAATAGATTCCCTTAGCTTTGCTCTTCCTTAATTTTTCGCATATGAAAATCTTACAGGGTTCGAGCCTCATCTGTTAAGAACCTAAATTTCCGGAGATGCATTTTGAGCAACTTCCCGTTGCTTTTATTTCATTTATTATAAAAAAGATTTTCAATCATGCAGAATCAAATTGTACATAAAAACAAATTTTCTCATTTTACTTCACTAGTCTGGCAATCGATCAAAGGAGGCGAATATGATTATACACAAGGAAGCATTCGTGTGGCAATTGTGTTATTAGCTGTGCCCATGATCCTTGAACTGATGCTTGAAAGCGTATTTGCCGTTGTAGATATGTATTTCGTCAGTCACCTGAAATCTGGTGCAAAGGAAGCCATGGCAACTGTTGGTTTAACTGAATCAGTGATCTCAATTGTTTATACGCTTGGATTTGGTGTGAGTATGGCTGCCACCGCAGTCGTAGCAAGAAGAATTGGTGAAAAAGACAATGAAGGCGCCGCTCATGCAGGTGCACAATCTCTACTTATAGGAATTATCGTATCAGTAGTATTAAGTATTGCAGGTGTCATCTTTGCTCCATCAATATTAAAATTAATGGGAGCTGCACCAAATGTAATAGCAGAAGGAACTCCTTTTGCCCGTATTATGTTTGGAAGCAGTTTAGTAATCATTATGCTTTTTTTGATCAATGGCATTTACCGTGGGGCCGGTGATGCAACCATGGCAATGCGAAGTTTATGGATCGCCAGTGGTATCAATATTATTCTTTGCCCTTTACTGATCTATGGTTATGGACCATTCCCGGAACTGGGTTTAAAAGGAGCCGCTATTGCAACTGTTATTGGCAGAACAACAGGAGTTATTTACCAATGTTATCATTTGTTTGGCGGTAAAAGAATAATTCATTTATTGCGACATCATTTTAAATGGGATACACCGGTGATAAAAACTTTGGTGGAGGTAGCGTGGCCTGCCACTTCACAATTTTTTATTCAAAGCGGAAGCTGGATCGTTCTTTCTTATCTCGTTTCTACAACAGGAAGTACAGATGCAAGTGCCGGTTACCAGGTTGCGATCAGGAATGTGGTGTTCTTTATTTTACCGGCCTGGGGTTTAAGCAATGCAGCAGCCACTTTGGTTGGGCAAAATCTTGGCGCTAAAGAACCGGGCCGGGCAGAAAAAAGTGTATTACTAACAACAAAATACAATGCAATTTTTATGGGAGCAGTTATGCTTCTCTTCGTATTCTTTTCATCACCGATCATCAGCATTTTTACAAATGAAGCCAAAGTACACGACTACGGTGTATCTGCATTGCAGATCATTGGAGCTGGTTATATTTTTTATGGGATAGGTATGGTAATGATACAGGCATTAAATGGTGCCGGTGATTCAAAAACACCCACGCTGATAAATTTATTTGGCTTCTGGTTTTTCCAGATCCCTTTAGCATGGGTACTTGCCAAAGGATTTGATATGGGACCTATTGGCGCCTTTATCGCAATACCTGTTGCAGAATCAGTCTTAGCTCTCCTGGCCTGGTATTATTTCAAAAAGGGGAAATGGAAAGAAGTGAAAATTTAAATTATAAAGGCTGTTCTTAATGAGCAGCCTTTCTTTTTATCTTTAATCAATAACTTGCTGTAATGAATGATCATTTAATACACCAAAACAGGATAAGACAAGTATTTTTCTTGGTAATTATCGTATTGCTTGGATTATTATTATTTAGTGAATTATACACTTTTCTTCCTGCATTGCTTGGGGCAGTTACCTTATATATAGTAATGAGGAAGTGGATGTTTTATCTTACTGAAAAGAAAAAGTGGCGAAAAGGCTGGACTGCTGCGTTGTTGATGCTCCTGTCGATGATCGTTATATTACTTCCCATCGCTCTCCTTATCAATATGCTTTCAACGAAGATCACTTTTGCTATTCAACATTCTGATGAACTGGTAGGGTCTCTGAAAAAAATTGTCACGGAGATTGAGCAAAAATTCAAAATTAAAATTACAAGGGATGAAAACATAAACAGGCTCGGTGATTTTATCAGAAGTAGTATCCCAAAATTACTTGGCGCTACCTTCAATACATTGGGAACAATTTTCTTTATGTATTTCATTCTTTATTTTATGCTGGTGAATGGCAGAAAAATGGAAGCGAATATTTATGAGCATATCCCATTAAAAGATGAGAATGCTATGATGCTGGGCACAGAGGTAAAGAATATGGTGATCAGCAATTCCGTTGTCATTCCCGTTATTGCTGTTTTACAAGGCGTAGTTGCTTTAATTGGTTATTTGATCATTGGCGTTAATGAACCCTGGTTCTGGTTTGTAGTCACCTGCATCACCGCCATGCTTCCGGTAGTTGGTGCGGCGCTGGCTTACGTGCCGCTTGCGATCATCTTTTTTGCGAATGGCGATACAGGCAAAGGGATCTTTATGCTTATATATGGCTTTGGTGTTATCGGTACAGTTGATAATATATTTCGTTTTACACTTGCAAGAAAGATAGGAAATGTTCATCCGCTTGTTACCGTATTTGGCGTTATTATCGGCTTAAGTGTATTTGGTTTTATTGGTTTGATATTTGGTCCACTGCTTATCTCTCTTTTCTTATTACTATTAAAAATTTACAGCTCCGAGTTTATCACAAAACAGCGCCAAGCGCATCATCATCACCATCACATGGAAAACTGATTTTTCCGTAAGTAGATTTTCTATTTTCAGTAGATCACCTCAAGTATTTCCCACAAATAGTAAAAGATAAATACTGTTTCACCTTGTATTTTCTGAAAGTGGATAATATTTTTATGTTTTAGCCCGTTTAGAAATCCGAATCCGTATCCGTGCCTAAGTTTATAAAAACCATATTATCTTCCCTCTCTGCCGCTGCATTTATGTTTCTTCCATTATTAAATGCAGGAAACAATTCAGCACTGGCAAAATTTGAATCCAATTTTTTTACCAATGACCGTATCGGAACAAAATCATTTGATTCGGAAATGGAATTGATATATGACAGTCTAAAACTTGGAAAAAAAGGATTGAAAAAAGAAGCGTTCAATTATGCTTATGCAGGTTATAAAAAATTAGAAGAGGAAGGGAAGTTGAATAAAGAAGGGCTGATCACTATTTGCGATCTCAGTCAATCATCAAGAAGAAAAAGACTTTACCTTATCAATCTGAATGAATGCAAACTCTTATTGAACACTTACGTGGCACATGGAAAAAATTCCGGTGGTGAATACGCAAGAAAATTTTCCAATAAACCGGAGTCTTTACAAAGCAGTCTTGGATTTTACAGAACTAAAACAACTTATTACGGCGGTCATGGACTTGCATTAACAATATCAGGGCTTGAGCCTGGCTTCAATGATAAAGCCGAAAGAAGAAAGATAGTTGTACATGGTTCCCAATACATCGGCGATAATTACAGGAGGTGGGGCAAATTCATGGGTCGCAGTTTTGGATGTCCTGCTGTTCCAATGAAACAATCTAAAATACTTATCAATACGATTAAAGACGGAAGTTGCCTTTTCATTTATCATCCAAGTAAAACCTACCTGAAAGGATCTAAAATATTAAACGGTTAATTGGACGTATAATAAGGATGGATGAACAAAAAGCTCAATCTGTACCCTATGATTGGGCTTTTTTGTTTTTATGCGCTAACGAAATAATGTGCAGCAAGTTGAGACAAAATGCCGATCAGTAATCCATAATAAATTTCCTTTTGCGAGTGATCGGAAACGAGAAGTCGCGAAGTACAAACAATCCCAGCTATTAAAACTGATATTGATAAATAAAATGAAAAGCTGCTGCTGTCAGTTAAGGCCAGTAATGCAATGAAGGTGGTCATAACACCAACCGATATTGCATGCATGCTTACTTTCATGGAAATATTTACTAAGAAACCCAATACGGATGCATTGAAAATTGCCATGCTCATACTTACCAGGTCCTTTATTTCATGATTATTATTAAACACATACCAGTTCCAGAAATAAAAGGTCATGCAAATGATATAAGGAATAATGCGATCCCTTTGTGTTTTTAAAAAAACAGAGTCAATAAAGTTTAAAGCTCTAAGCAAAAGAATGCTTGCTA
>JBIOVR010000109.1:0-8494 GCA_044867875.1 Chitinophagaceae bacterium | reverse complement strand
AATTGATTGTGGCGTTAAACCCAAATGTCCCATCACCGGTATTCCTGCAGAAACAATTCTTTTTACTGAATCAACCACTTCTTCACCGCCTTCTAATTTTATTGAATGAGCCCCGGTTTCTTTCATGATACGAATGGCAGAAGCAAGTGCAATGTCAGAATTGGACTGATAAGAGCCAAAAGGAAGATCAACAACAACAAGGCAACGGTTAACTCCGCGAATGACCGCTGAAGCATGGTAGATCATGTGATCAAGAGTAACCGGAAGTGTTGTTTCATGACCAGCCATTACATTGGAAGCAGAATCACCAACAAGAATGATATCAATACCAGCATTATCAATGATTCTAGCAAAAGAAAAATCGTAGGCTGTTAGCATACTGATTTTTTCCCCAGCAGTCTTCATCTTCTGAAGGGTATTTGTTGTTACTTTTTTTACTTCCTTATTTACAGACATCCTGATTGAAATTGAGTTTCTAAAGTTATATCCAATTCTCCTCACTAATCCTGAAAAATCAAGTTAATCGTGGTTCTTTCACTTCTTCATACAATGTATGGATCAATCCATCCGCAAGGCCGATCTTGGGAATGTAAATTTCTTCAGTATCAGCCCAACGCATTACATTGATATAAATAAGCAGAGCAGGGACAATCACATCAGCACGGTCTTCACGCAAATGATAAAGTGTCATTCTTTGATTAACTGATAAATTGCTAAACTCTTTAAAATAATCCCTCAATAGATCAACTGTCAGTGGCTTTCCTTCTTTTCTTTTTGAAAGTGAAAATATTTTATTGATGTTTCCCCCGGAACCAATTGCAGTTACATGATGATAACCTTTTGTTCTTTGTTTAATGAATTCTTTCATTTCGTCCCACATCGCTTCGCTAACCTGGTTTTTCAGTAAACGGATCGTACCGATATTGAATGATTCTTTAAAAACAAGTTTGCCATCAGTGAAAAAAGTAAGTTCAGTGCTGCCGCCTCCAACATCTACATAGAGATAAGATTCTTCCTTCGTCATATTTTCTGCAATATGATTTTCATAGATCAGCGAAGCTTCTTCCTGCCCGGATATGATCTTTATTTCTATACCGGTTTCCGCTTTTACTTTACGAATAATTTCAGCGCCGTTCCTTGCATCACGCATCGCAGAAGTGGCGCAAGCCTTTACATGTTTTACTTCATATACATCAATAAGAAGCTTATAGCTCTTCATTGCTTTAATGACTTTTTCAACTTTGTTGGGAGGGATCTCACCTTTATCAAAAACCTCAAAGCCGAGACGCAAAGGGGCACGAACAAGTGCTGCCTTGATAAATTCGGGGTTACCCTGTGGTCCTATTATTACATCGGAAATAAGAAGTCTTGCTGCGTTGCTTCCAATATCAATTGCTGCCAATCTCAACGTTTACGGGTGTTTGGGTTTTTTTATAAAGATATTTATATGTCTCTACCTGGCTGCGGATCTTTTTTCTTCCTGTATTAATGTAATCATTACTTAGCTCATTGTTCAGTCGCCTTGCTTTTACATTATCATTTAACTGAATCTCGAGTATATCTTTTATTTCCTGTTTTATTTGTTCATCATTGATCAGGCAACTTGCTTCTACACGATGATCAAGATTCCGAACCATCCAATCAGCCGAAGATATATAAACTTTCTCTTTGCCATTGTTATGAAATACCCACACCCGTGCATGTTCCAAATATTCGTCAACAATGCTGATAGCATTTACCGGTTTCAAATATTTTTTACTTTCCGAACGCATGCAAAAAATTCCCCGAACAATTAAATTCAATTCGACGCCAACTTTTGCAGCTTCATTCAGTTTCATTATAAGTGATTCATCAGAGAGTGAATTCATCTTAAGTGTCATCGCCGCCCGTTTTCCATTCTTTGCATGTTTAATTTCATTTTCAATATGTTCAAATATTTTCGTACGCAAAATCTCCGGGCTTGGAATTACTGCTGTACAATCTTTTAAATATTGAGTGCCGAGTCTTGGCGTTTCAAGGAAATTAAATATCCTGTTTATATCGGTCATTATTTCTTTATTACTTGTAAGCAAACAATGATCCGCATATATTTTTGCCGTACGTTCATTAAGGTTACCTGTACTTACAAAACCGTATTGCACTGTTTTTTCATGTACCCTTTTCTTTATCAAACAAATTTTTGCATGAATTTTCATATCAGGAATTCCGATCAATACTCTTGCACCTTCTTCTTCAAGACGAACTTTCCATTCAAGGTTTGCTTCCTCATCAAACCTTGCTCTCAGTTCAAGTAATACAGTTACTTGCTTGCCATTCCGAACAGCATTTATCAATGCATTCATGATCTTTGATTGCGTAGCAAGCCGATAACCGGTAACTTTTATCGTAGTTACCTCCGGATCGATAGCGGCTTCACGTAACAGGTCGATCAATGGACTAAATGAATGATAAGGGAAATGAAGCATCAGGTCATTTTTCATTACCACATCTGTTACTCTTTCTCCGTCCTGCAATAACGGATGATCAAAATGTTTGCGCCGCTGGCCTTTTACTTTAAAAATGTGTTCGGGAAATTCCATGAAGTCACGGAAATTATGAATACGACCGCCGGGTATCAGGTTATCTCTTTTTGAAAGATTTAATCTGCGGATAAGGTATTCCAGCATTCCCGGATCCATTTCACGATCATAAACAAAGCGAACCGGTTTCCCTTTTTTCCGGTTTTTTAATGCTTTTTCTAACTTTTGAATAATTGAAGTATGAATATCATTATCGATATCTATTTCTGCATCACGGGTAACTTTAAAAATATAAGATGAATACTGATCGTAACCGAAAAAAGAAAAAATTTCAGGAAGGTTAAAACGAATGACATCTTCTAAAAGAACAATGTGATGTTCATCGGGTCGGGGAGAAGGGAGCAATACAAAGCGATTTAAAACCGTTGGGATCTCGATCAGCGCATATTTTCTTTTTAATGCACTTTCTTTTTTCCACATAACCACTGCCAGGTAAATTGATTTATCACGAAGCGAAGGGAAATTTGGAATACTCTCTATCATTAAAGGAATGATATTGGTACTCACTTCATCTTCATAATGCTTAGTAACAAATTCCTGTTGCTCTTTATTTAATTCATTTTCTTTTACAATAAATATTTTTTCATTCTTCAGCTCAGCAAAAATATTTTCCCAGATGCGGTTAAATTCACTTTGCTGATTAAGCACCGTCATTTGAATATCATCCAGTATTTCCTGCGCATTGTTTTCAAGATGCATTTTTGATTTTTCACCGACACTTACCATTCGTCGAAGTGTCGCAACCCGTACACGAAAAAATTCATCGAGGTTATTGGAAAAGATCCCAAGAAAACGAATCCTTTCTCTTAATGGAACGGTTGAGTCTGCCGCTTCCTGCAATACTCTTCCATTGAATGAAAGCCAGCTAACATCCCTGAAAATCGTCTTGTTCTTTTTATCCGATGTCATAATGATCTCCTGTTATTCTATGATGGATAAAATTAAGGAAGTGACAGGATGAAAAATATTAATTTTTGGAAATAATATTCGCTTGAAAAGCTTGCTCAGAATTTGAAGGAATGATCTTCTTTTTGTTGTATCTCGAGATCAATCCGAAACAGATCATGCCACCTAAAAGAATAATTGCTGTTTGTGCGGCCCACATCAATGTTCCCGATGCAATGCCGGTCGTTTCGGGATCAAGACCATATAATCCCAACAATTGTGCAATAAGTACCGGATATGCACCGATACCACCGGGAGTTAAGATGATACCAACAGTTCCAACAACCAATGCGGCGAGTCCGCCCGACAAACCGAGATATTGTGTTTCCTTTAATGCATAAAGACCTACAGTGGAAGCAAACCAATACATTGTCCAGATCAATAAGCTATGAAAGATGAACCAGCCTTTATGCTCAAGGTTATTGATACTTGAAAGACCATGTACAATATTTTTGATCGACTTTTTAATACGACCAATGATATCAATATGACCGAAACGTTTTAAAACAATATAAAACAGGATAAAAAATAAGATCAGTCCACCCAATGTGATGATTAATTTTTTCGTTGAAAGATGTCCTGTTTTATCATAAAAGAATTGTTTGGCTAAACTTCTCATCATCTCTCCAAAAATATCACCCTCCACTATGAGTGCAGAAATAAAAACTATAATAAGACAAACAAGATCGACTGCTCTTTCAATAAGAATTGTACCAATTAATTTATCAACTCGTAATTTTTCATATCGTGCCAATAAGGTGCATTTAAATACTTCGCCGAGTCTTGGCGCTCCTGAGTTTACAAGATAACCGATCATGACAGCGGCAAATACATTAAAATTAGAAGGCTTATAACCGAGTGGTTCCATTAAAAGTTTCCAACGCATAGCCCTGCTATAATGTGCGATCAATAAAAAAAGTATCACTGGTAAAATGACCCATTTACGGCCACGGGCAACAGCATGTTTAATATCCTCCCATTTTTCATAAGTAAGATGTCTTACGGACAGCCAAACGAAGAAACCTCCAAGCGCAATGAAGAAAAGATATTTTAAAACTGTAAGAAATTTTGCTTTCATAAGATTGGTATGCCCTAGAGTTTATTACCTTCTTTTGGAAATACTATCCATGGTTTGAACTTTTTTGCCTCCTCAAAATCCATCGAAGCGTAAGATATTATCACAACTACATCACCAACCATTCCTCTTCTCGCCGCGGGACCATTCAGACAACAAATACCCGAACCTCTTTTTCCCCGGATCACATATGTTTCTAATCGTTCGCCATTATTTACGTTTACGACCTGTACTTTTTCATTTTCAATAATATTCGCTGCATCTACCAGGTCTTCATCGATGGTAATGCTTCCAACATAATTCAGATTAGCTTCAGTGATCACTGCCCTATGGATTTTAGACTTTAATACTTCAATTTGCATATCAACAAAAATACATGATTGAGGTTAAAGGAAAAGTTATGTATTGATTACCATGTTATCAATTAACCTCACATTATTCAGAAATGCTGCAGCTAATGCAACAACTTTTACTTTGCCATTCCAATTCTCAATTAACTCAAGTGTATCAGCATTTGCTATTTCAACATAGTCGATCAGGAATCCTTTTTGTAAAAGCCTATCCTTGGCTTCATCCTTAATTTTTTTTGTGTCGCCTGCTTTTAAATTCTCCTTTATATAACCCAAGGCTTTGGAAATAGTTGCCGCCTTTAATCTATCATCAGGAAGTAACCGGGTGTTGCGACTGCTCATGGCAAGCCCGTCTTCTTCACGAAGGGTTGGGCAGATGTTAACTTTTATTTTATCCTTCAGTCCAATAAGCTCAATCAGTTTTTGTATCACCATGCATTGCTGGTAATCTTTTTGGCCGAGGTATAAATTATTTGGTAAAACAATTTTAAGCAAGCGACCCATTACAAGACAAACCCCCTGGAAATGACCCGGACGAAATTTGCCTTCTAACACCTTTTCCAAAAATCCAAGATCATAATGTTCAAGGTTATTCGTACCATTTGGATAAATATCCTCAACTGAAGGAATGAAAAGAACATCGCAACCGGCTCCTTCAAACATCAAAATATCTTTTTCAAGAGTGATGGGATATTTTTTGAAATCCTGGGGATCATTGAACTGAGTAGGGTTTACAAAAATGCTGCAAACGACAATTCTGTTTTGCTTTTTAGCGGCATCAACCAAAGACAAATGACCGGCATGGAGAGCACCCATTGTTGGAACAAATCCGATCTCGTGCTGCCCAATATTCTTTTTTTCGAGCAGATCATGTAACTCCCGAGGCTTTTTACAAATTATCATATTTAATTAGGTGTCATTTCGAAAATCAAGTTCGGAATAAAAAGATTACCTTTGCGGCCATCCCAAAAAATATCATTTTACGGGATTTAAACAAATAAGGCTCAACGATGACAGCAAAGAAAAGAATATTATTTATTGCTAACGAAATGTCTCCCTACCTGGAGCTTACTGAGTTTTCTGAAATAGTGAACAGATTAGCAATAAAATCAAACGATTCAGGCTTTGAAGTTCGGTGTATTATGCCCCGTTTTGGTGTCATAAACGAACGCCGCCATCGTCTCCATGAGGTGGTTCGTCTTTCGGGCATCAATGTATCGGTTGATAATGATGATCTTCCTCTGCAGATCAAAGTTGCTTCTCTTCCAAATGCAAGATTACAGATCTACTTCCTTGACAATGAGGATCTGTTTAAAAGAAAATACATTTTTACTGATGAGAATGAAAAGTGGTATGAGGATAATGACCTCCGTACAATTTTCTTTTGTAAAGGAGCCCTTGAAACCGTGAAAAAATTCGGATGGCCTCCGGATATTATTCATTGCAGTGGCTGGATGACTGCGTTGATACCAGCTTATCTCAAAACTGTCTACAAAAAAGAACCCGTGTTCTCACATAGCAGAGTTGTGTTCACGATTGGGCCAACAGTGTTCAAAGAAAAAATGGGTGCACAATTTTTAAAGAAGGCATTGATACATCCCTCTATAAAGGAAAAAGATCTCGAACCATTTAAAGAAACAAATAATACGGCAATGTATCGTGGCGGCGCCACATATGCTGATGCAATAACTTTTGGTGCAGAAAAGGTCGAAAAGAAATTACTGGATGAGTTCACGAAAGTTCGTGGCAAAAAAACATTACTCTATAATGCCGAGTCTGATTTAACAGACTATTTACAATTGTATAACGACCTTGCGGGCAAATAAAAATCTGGTATCAAAACGCTGTTTATCCCAAAAAAAACTCTTGTGACAATTAGATCTGTTCGCTTTATACTGTTTTGTTTTTCATTACTTTTTATCGTCTCTTCCTGCAAAAAAATAAACGAGACCACAGAAATTGGCGGCAATGTTATTCCCGGTGTAGACGGCGTATTTACATTCGATACTACACTTACAAGTCTTCAAACTTTTAACCACATATTTGAAGGAAAAGATGATTCGGCAACGGCCATTGTGGGCCTTACCAATAACCAGATCCTTGGCAACATTTCTAATGATCCATTATTCGGTAAAACGAATGCCAAGATGTTCCTTCAGCTAAAACCCGAGGTTTATCCGTGGAGCTTTTCTGGTGTTTATAATAAAGACAGCTTATATATAGATTCTGTTGTACTAGTACTTGGATGGAACGGCAGCTATGGTGATACTAATACACCACAAAAAGTAAACGTAAAGGAGATCGATCTATTCAGTGATTTCAGAGTAGATTCTTTTTTAACGATACGTGACCCCGGTCCCGCAACTACCACTTTACTTGGCACAAAAACTTTTAATCCATCAAATTTAAAAGATACAGTAAAAGCATACCAGGATACAACGACCGGACAACTCAGAGTGCGGCTCGATAATAGCTTTGGGCGAAGATTATTAGATTATGATACTGCTCATGCTTATGCTAATGACTCTGCCTTTAATACTTATTTCAAAGGTTTTGCAATAGAAGCGGACCAAACGGTAGGTAATGCGCTGATGGCATTTGGTATTTATCAAAATCCAAAAACGAAACTTGCTATTTATTATCGTTACACAAAAGGAGGCAAGGTAGATACCACTGTTAATTACTTCCTGGTTAAACCAGGCGCATCGGCCAATCATAATTATGTAAACCGATTTGATTTTGACGGCACACCTGTATTGGCAGCGTCGAATACGCCAGCAGAGGATGACCTAATATATATAATCAATACTCCTGGCAGCTATGCTACAATAAAAATTCCTGCCTTGCGGAATCTAAGCAATAGAATAATTCATAGGGCCGAATTTATTGTAGAACAGGTTTATGACCCTTCTTCTGATAATAAGTTTCTTCCTCCATATGGTATGATGCTTGATGTGTATGATTCCACTTTAGGTGATCATAAATTTATTCCTTATGATTTTAATCCTGACCGAGACGGGAATCCTAATCCAAGCTTTGGGTTATATGGGCAAAATACTGTTGATGGTGTTGGCAATCCTATAAAGGTTTGGAAATTCGATTTAACAAGATATGTGCAAAATGTTTTAACCAAACAGGAACCGTTGCATGATTTCAGATTATATACAACTCAAACTGCAATTGCCAGAAAAAAAGATATAGTTCCAAACAATTCCGGCCCTTATGTATATGCCGGCGCAAATCTTAATCCGAATTTTGCTTTCGGCAGAGTTAGGGTAGGTGGGGGCAATCATCCTACTCAAAAGATGCGATTGCGACTTGTGTATTCAAAAATTTAGTGGATAACATAAAAGTATTGAATTTGTAAGGGTATTATCTTTGCACCCGTTAAGCCCCATGCTGAAGAGGGGCTTTTGAATTCCCAGAATGCTGAGTAGCGAATTAATCGTACAAGAGTGCGACGCAACGGAAGCCTAATGGATAGACAAAAGCCGGGCTAATAATACTAAACTCATATTTAAATTCTGAAATTAACATGCCTTATT
>JBIOVR010000108.1:0-2958 GCA_044867875.1 Chitinophagaceae bacterium | reverse complement strand
TCATCAAAATCATTATTCATTGCACGTCCAACACCAGAATAGGTAATAGTGCCATGTTGTATCAACTTTCCTTGCTGGTAACGATCATTTACTACCCTGTAAATATTATCGGCTTTCTTATGAAATTGATCGAAACTGAGTTTAAAACTTACGTACTGTAAAATAAGCAGGCAGACCGCCATGCCAATAGCAAGACCTAATATATTGATCGCTGAAAAACTTTTGTATTTCCAGAGATTGCGAAAAGATATTTTCAAATAGTGTTTTATCATGGCTTTAGTTTTATTCTGTTCGTAAACTTTTTATCGGGTTTGCAATAGCCGCCTTTAGTGCCTGGAAACCGACTGTTGCGAATGCAATAACAACAGCAATAATTCCGGCAAGTATGAACACCCACCAGCCAATATTGATACGATAAGCAAAGTCCTGCAGCCATTTGTTCATAAAAAACCAGGCAACGGGAGTTGCAATGACGACCGAAACAAGTACCAGTTTTATAAAACTTCCGGAAATCATTGCAACAATACTTGACACATTTGCACCTAAAACTTTGCGAATTCCAATTTCTTTTGTTCGCTGTGCTGCCGAAAAAGCCGCCAGTCCAAATAAACCCATACAAGCAATTAAAATAGTAAGAACAGTTAATGAACTGAATATTTTTGATAACCTGTCCTCTGCTTTGTATTGGGCATCGAAAGCTTCATCCATAAAGTTGTATTCAAAAGGGATCGTAGTGAAGTTGCCATATACTTTTTTAATTGACTCCAGCACGGTAGGAATATTTACACCCGAATCAATTTTAGCGAAGAGACAACCACCCATATCAGATCGCCATAACGAATCGGTTTCATTTCGCACAAATAAACAGAGCGGTTCGATCTTATGATGTAATGAAATATAATTAAAATCGTTAAGCACCCCGGCTACAACCATTGTATCGCCAATATTTACTTGTTGACCGACCGGGTCAGCCGGCAGATTTAGTTTTTCCACAGCGGCTTCATTAATGACCACATTTCCGTTTCGTGCAATTATTTGTTTATCAGCAGGCGGAATTTTCCACTGTAATCCAAGTAACTCAATAAAAGATTTATCAACCGTCATCACAGTCATAGGAAAGCTTGCTTTTGAACCGCTGGGGCGGGCAATAGTTATGTCCTGACCACCATACATATAATTTTGATCAAACGCCGTCTTATTAATACCTCTTATACTTTCCACCTCTCTTCTGAATGCGGAATAATGATTACTCACTTGTTCCGGATAAGGTATCATTATGATATTCTCCCTGTTAACCCCTGTGTCTACGTGCCGGAAAAAGTAAAGTTGCCTGTTTATAACAATGCTCGATATGATCAGCGCTATTGATACAGTGAATTGTAATACCGTAAAGAATTTCCGGACAGAAGCACCTGATCTTTGCCTGCTGAACTTGCCATACAGAACTTTTACCGGGTTAAAAGCGGAAAGGATGAGTGAAGGATAACTGCCCGCAATAATAATGGTAAGCAGCAACAGCCCGATAAAAATACTCGCAGCAAAAGAGCCAGACAGAAAACTGTTATCAATTTTTAATTGCATCATATTATAAAACCATGGTTCGAGTGTAGCGAATAATAAAAACCCGAATAAAAAGGCGAGCAAAGTATAGAGAGCAGACTCAACATAAAATTGTTTTATTATTTTTCCACGATTTGCCCCAAGCACTTTTCTTACGCCAATTTCCTTTGAACGTATTGTTGAACGGGCGGTAGCGAGGCTCATATAATTGATCAGTGCCAATAGTAAGATCAGGATTGCAACTGCGAAAAATATTTTCATATACCTGGAGGCAGAGCTGTCCCCGTAATTCATATGTCGCTTTACAAAAGCATTTAATGAGTACCTGAATTTATCCCCGGGCATACCTGATAATTTCTGAACAATTTTCTCAGTTACTTGTAGGCTGCCTTTATCATTTAGCCGCAAAAAAGTTTTGAAATCGCCTCCCTGGACCTTACCGGCGGATGGGTCATTCTTTGCTTCAGTATTTAAGACGGAATCGAAAATTGATCCGATAAAATCGAAATCAATGCTTGAATTGGAAGGAGGATCAGCAGCAATACCGGTTATTTCGAAATTATTCTTTCCATCATATTTCAACTGTTTCCCAACAGGGTTGTCATTACCAAAATACTTTTGCGCTGCACGTTTTGACAACACCATTGTGTAGGGTCTTATCAAAACATTCTTAGGATCGCCCTGGATGAGATCGAAAGAGAAGAAATTAAAAAAGTTACTATCGGCAAATAATATATTTTTCTCTGAAAATTTTTTTCCAGGCAAAGCTGTGTTTTCAATTACTATGTCTCCAGGGCCTTCTTTCATCCTGAGAAAACTTTCAACAGCTGGAGCGGCTTCTTTGATCATAGAAGCTGATTCATAGCTCATCCTATCCATAGAAAACTCCTGACCATCTATCCTCACATTGTTTGCAATCGAAAATACCTGGTCTGCCTTTTTATGAAACCTGTCATAACTCATTTCATGGGCTACATAAATCATGATAAGCATACAAACACCTATACCAACCGACAATCCGCCAATGCTGATAACACTATATAATTTGTTTTTTTTAAGGTTTCGCCATGCGGCGACCAAATAGTTTCTAAGCATATAGTAATAATAAATGTCTACTTGTTATTCTATTCTTAACTAATTACTCTGTTCGTAATGACTTCACCGGGTTAGCAAGAGCCGCTTTTATTGCCTGGAAACTTACTGTGAGTAACGCAATTAATAAAGCAGCGATGCCTGCAACAGGAAATACCCACCATGCAATATGAATTCTGTAAGCAAAATCTTCCAACCATTTATTCATAGCCCACCACCCAAGAGGGAAAGCGATCAATGCAGCAATGATCACAAGTACAAGAAATTCTTTTGACAATAACCCGACAACACTGCCAACACTTGCTC
>JBIOVR010000107.1:0-4031 GCA_044867875.1 Chitinophagaceae bacterium | reverse complement strand
CCGGGAGAAATCACGATAATGTATTGACTCAACAAACTGGTTTAATTCATCATGTGCCTTCTTATGAAAACGATAAAAATCAACGATCTGGTAAATGATAACAGGCACTGCTATTATTAAATAAACGTATAGCTCTTTTACTAAAAAGAAAGATGAAATGCTTAATGTTATAAATAACAAAAGTATCCTTATTAAGATCCGCCATTCAAATTGTTTAAATATCATACCCCCTGTCCCCCTAAAGGGGGAACTTAGATTTAATCTTGTTAATAATTTATATAAAACCTATGCATAAAACGTTCAATGTAATCCTAAGAGTTATCTATATATTTCAGCTAAAGAGCTAATTAAAAAAATAAAGCTTGCACAGTTCAAGTCACCCCTTTAGGGGGACAGGGGGTTTAAATATCATACTTACTCAACCTCCTGTACAATGCAGTTCTTGTTAACCCTAATTCTTTTGCGGCTTTGGTAATATTGCCATTATTTTTTTCAATGACTTTTAGAATTGTGTTTTTTTCTATGGTACTTAATTTCATTTCCACCGGTTCATTATCACTTGCCATAGCAGATTCTATTGGAGAAAAGATCAAGTCCTTTGCCTGCAACATATCTTCATCTGCCATTATTACGGCTCTTTCGATAGTGTATTGAAGCTCTCTTACATTTCCCGGGTAATGATAACTCATCAATTTTTCCATTGCTTTATTATCAAACTCGAGTGCAGGTTTTATGTATTTATTACAATACAATCTGCAAAAATGTTTGGCGAGTAACAATATATCATTTCCTCTTTTTCGTAGCGGAGGCATCACTATTTCAACTGTGTTGATACGATAAATAAGATCTTTACGAAAACGATTCTCATTTGCAAGTTCACTGATAGAAACATTGGTGGCACAAATAAGACGAATATCTATCGAAATAATTTCATTGCTGCCCAACCTGTTTATCTGGCGGTTTTGCAAAACACTCAACAGCTTTGCTTGTTGTTGTAAAGAAATATTCCCGATCTCATCAAGAAAAAGTGTTCCCCCATTTGCGGTTTCAAATCTTCCTGTTCTGTCTTCTCTTGCATCCGTAAAAGCGCCACGTTTATGTCCAAACAATTCGCTTTCAAATAAAGATTCCGTTAAGGCACCTACATCTACTTTTACATATGGCTTTTCAGCCCGTAAAGAATGTTGATGAATTGCTTTTGCAACAAGATCTTTACCAGTTCCATTTTCTCCCAGTATTAAAATATTAGCATCAGTTGGGGCGATCTTTTCCACCTTATAAAATATTTGTTGCATCACTTCTGATTCACCGATGAGTTCTTTACCAATAATTGAATCTGAATGCAAACCAGGTGTAAGGGAGGTCTTGCTTTCTTTTCTTCTTAATGCATCCTTGATAATAGAAATAAGCTTTTCATTGTGCCATGGTTTTACCACAAAATCAGCAGCGCCTTCTTTTAGTGAACGAACGGCCAGGTCAATATCGCCATAAGCGGTGATCATGATAACTGCCGAATCTGTTTTAAGCTTTTTGATCTCGTTTAACCAAAACAGTCCTTCGTTACCGGTGTGGATAGAACTGGTGAAATTCATGTCAAGCAGGATCAGGTCAAAATGATCTTTATTAAGATGCCAGCGCAGGTTTTCCGGGTTCTTTTCTGTTATAACCTCTTTTACTTCCGTCTTTAATAATAACCTAACAGCGGTTAGCACATCGGGATCATCATCCACCACTAATATTGAAGCGTTTTTTAAGATCATCAGTAACTCCTGCTTAAAAATTCTAAAAATATTTTTAACAACTTCTGCAATTATACCATAAATACAAAGTCATGGCAATTAATTTTTTAGTGATATATAAGTGAACCACCTGTATCAAAATCGAACACTGGTTGTATCACAAACGAACGCTTTCGTAGTTTGTCCGGTTGTAACATTCTGTAAATCAAAATCGTCATAAACTGGCATATTCTTATAAGTATAGGAAACCAGTTTCTCATGTAGATCTTTTGAACGCTGCTTTGATCTTCAATGCAGTCGTAAGGTCGAAGCAGCGTATTTTAACAAATCGAGATTTTTAAAACCAATTACTACCGTGGATAGAGTCATTGAAAAAAAGACCTGGAGTCGCAAACGCATACTAACTATTGTTGGAATTGTCGGCATTATTGTTTTGATCGGGGCCAGTTATTATCTCACTTCCGGAAAAAGCCGCTTGAACGTAGACTCGGAACGAATTACCATCAGCGAGGTTAAATCAGGTCCTTTTAAAGAATTTATTCCTGTTAACGGAGTTGTGTTACCAATTACCACTATTTACCTGGATGCACTGGAAGGTGGCCGTGTTGAACAGAAATATGTGGAGGATGGCGCCATCATGAAAAAAGATCAACCTATTCTTAGGTTATCAAATACCGATCTTGAACTGAGCCTTGTAAATCAGCAAACTGCCGTTTACAATCTTCTTACTCAAATGCAGATATCTCAAAATGCTTCACAGCAAAATACAGTTAACCGGATGAACCAATTGACCGATGTGAATAGTCAATTAAAAGAAGCAGAAAGAGTTTATAAGCTCAATAAAAGTCTTTACGAGCAAAAAGTAATTGGCGGCCAGGAATTCAAGCAATCAGAAAATAATTATTACTACTTACTGGAAAAGAAACGACTTTCTGAACAGATCATGAAACAGGATTCTATTTCCGGACATCAGCAATTGAAGCAGGCACAGCAATCTTACGCAGGATCGCAGGAGGCGCTAAATGTAATGCAGAAAAAAGTTGGTGACCTGATCGTAAGAGCTCCGGTTGATGGACAACTTACTTCACTTGATGCAGAAATTGGTCAATCAAAAAATAAAGGAGAACGTCTTGGACAACTTGATATTCTTAGCGGATTTAAAGTAAGAGTGGATATTGATGAGCATTATATTTCACGTATCTATAATGGACTGATGGGCGAATTTACTTTTGCCGGCAAACAATATAAACTCAAGATCACAAAAATATATACGCAGGTTACCAATGGCCGCTTCCAGGTTGATATGGAGTTTGAAGGTGAAGTGCCACAAGGGATCCGTCGTGGACAAACTTTACAGATCGGATTAGCATTAAGTGATGAGATCACTGCTTTGCTTCTGCCGAAAGGTGGATTCTATCAGAAAACTGGTGGCAACTGGATCTTTAAAGTAGCTGATAATGGAAAAATGGCGTATAAAGTGGATATACAACTTGGAATGCAAAGCCCGGATTATTACCAGGTATTACAGGGATTAAAAGCAGGAGATAAAGTGGTTACATCGAGCTATGAAAACTATGAGAATATGGAAGAATTGGTTATTAAAAACTAAAACCATTATTCATTATAAAGTATAGCCATGAAAAAGAAAATTCTTTATTTATTCATCCTGATCTTCTCGGTCAGCTTATTTTCTTCAGCAAAGAAAATAAAAGGGTATTGTGAAAATGCTTCCGTGTGTTGCAACATGGTAAATCAAAATTGCAGCGATGCAATTAAATTAAAAAGGGCGAATGAAGGAGAGTTGAGTTTACCTTCACTCGGTCTGTTCCTTTTCACCAATTGAATCTTTCACCTTCACTTTAAAAAATAAAAAATGATCAAGATTGCAAATCTCGAAAAAACCTATCGCACCGAAGAGGTGGAAACAGTAGCTCTTAACAAACTTTCTTTTGAAATAAAAGAAGGAGAGTTTGTTGCAGTTATGGGTCCATCAGGATGCGGTAAGTCAACCCTGTTAAATATTGTAGGACTGCTTGATGATCCTGATGAAGGAAGCTACCAGTTCAACGGGATTGAAGTTGCAAAATTCAATGAGCGTAAAAGAGCCGATCTGCGCAAAAGAAATATCGGTTTCGTTTTCCAAAGCTTTAATCTTATTGATGAGCTTACTGTTTTTGAAAATGTTGAATTGCCTCTTATTTACACAGGTGTAAAAGGAGCTGAGAGAAAAAAGAGAGTAGAAGAGGTTCTGGATAAAATGCAGATCATGCATCGCCGCAATCACTACCCACA
>JBIOVR010000106.1:0-4167 GCA_044867875.1 Chitinophagaceae bacterium | reverse complement strand
GTTTTCTTGAAATCATTTGAACTTACTGTATGCCTTGAAAATTCAAGCAGGTTATTGATGAGGTTCTGCATCCTCCTGGATGAATTGATTATTTTACCAAAATATTTTTCACTGTCCTGATCAAAATTATTGTTCTTCAAAATTTTGTCACTGAACACCTGTATTTTTCGTAGTGGTTCCTGCAGATCATGCGAAGCCATATAAGCAAACTGATCAAGCTCTTCGTTCATTTGCTTCAGGCTTTCATTGTTAGCAACGAGTTGTTCATTCAAGAGCCTTACTCTTTCTTCCGAAGCTTTTCTTTCTTCGATCTCTTTTTGTAAAAATTCATTGGCAGCCAACAACTTTTTTTCCTGCAACATTAACTGCTGGTTTTTACTGTACAATTCAACGAATACGGCAACCTTTGCCCGTAACAATTCAGGGTTGATCGGTTTATAGATATAATCAACGCCACCCATCCTATAACCCTTGAACATAAAATCTTCATCATAGTTATTGGCAGTAATAAATATAATTGGAATGTTTCGCAACTTATCCCTTTCATAAATAATGGTGGCGGTCTCATAACCATTAAGATCGGGCATCTGTACATCCATCAGGATAAGAGAAAAATCATGATCGTTCAATAATACTTTAAGCGCCGCCTTACCGGAATTTGCTTTTACGATTGTATAATTATCTTTTTCAAGAATGACTTCTATTGAAAGAAGATTATCAGCCCTGTCATCTACTACAAGAATTTTAACATCAGATTTCCGTAAAGGGAGAGTTGTCTTTTCCATTCTTTAATTATTTATACATCCACACTCTCATAAGCGATAGCAATTGATCGATCTTTACAGGTTTTGTTATATAATCTGAGGCGCCGGCATCAATACATTTTTCACGGTCTCCTTTCATCGCTTTGGCGGTCACGGCAATAATAGGCAATGTTTTATTTTTATGTTCACGTCTTATCTTCTGCGTTGTTTCATATCCATCCATCTCCGGCATCATAATATCCATTAATACGATATCTATATTCGGGTCTTCCTCCAATATTGTCATTGCTTCCTGTCCACTTTCTGCAGTGATCGTTTGAATGGCGTAACGGTCAAATGCGGTCGTCAATGCGAAAAGGTTTCTAACATCATCATCAACCACCAGCACTTTTTTATTAGCCAGTATATCATTCTTTGCCCGCAGATTTTCGATGAGTTTCTTTTTTTCCGGTAATAAATTTTTATGATCGATATGTAACAACATTACCATTTCTTCCAATAACAAATCAAGAGAATTCACATCTTTTAATAAGATCTTATTGGCATATTGCTTTAGCTGATTTCTCTCCTTTGGTAAAAAATCTTTTGCTGAATAAATAAGCACCGGCGTCATTTGTATTTTACTAAGCGTACTGATTTCAGTAACAAGGTCAAGCCCACCGATATCAGGCAGCATGTAATCAACAACGATACAATCATAGTTATTCTGGGTTATCAGTTCCAGTGCCTTACGTCCAGTATCAGCGATCTCAATATCGATCAGGTCCCCGTTATCCAGCACTTTTTTCATCTGTGAAGAATCAAGTTCATTATCTTCTATTAGCAATACTTTCTTCTGTTTTTTCTCATTGAACTGAACAATATCATTAAAGAGATTATTTAATGCTTCGGTCTTCAACGGTTTCAAATGGAAACTCCTTGCACCACGTTGCATTGCCAACAACCTGTTTTCTTCCCCAGAAATAAGATGCACAGGTATATGTCTGAAATTAATATCATTCTTGAAAAGATCAAGTACCCTCCATCCGCTTGCATCAGGAAGTTTGACATCAAGTGTGACGGCAACAGGATTGTATTTGTTAACGAGATCGAATACATCGCCAAAATGAGTTGCCACGACTACTTTGAGCTCTAATTCATGCGCCATTTCGATCATGATCTTCCCAAAACGAACATCGTCTTCGATCACCAATACAACTTTATCATTTGCCTGGATATTATTTCGGTCATCGCCAACTTCATTTATTATTTCATTCAGTGCATCAAGATCTTTTGTATCACTTACTTTAATTGTTGGCACCGATTGGATAAGTGCATCAGGAACTCCTTCGGCTAATTTATATTCACTTATTTTAAGGTTTGTTTGTTTTTCTCTCTTTGCTTTGGCAGGATCATAATCAATAGGCAGGAATAAAGTGAATGTACTTCCCGAACCGATCTCACTGATCAATTCAATTGATCCACCTAACAGATCTGCAAGACCTCGGCTGATCGATAATCCAAGTCCAGTACCTCCATATTTCCGGCTGGTAGAACCTTCCGCTTGCTGGAAAGCCTCAAAGATGATATTCTGTTTGTCTTTTGAAATTCCAATACCAGTGTCTTTAATTTCAAAGGCCACTACTTTTTGTGCATTGCTTAATCCTGAATGATGTTGTCTCCAATTGTTTTTTGCTTCATAGATACGCAGTTTAACTTCTCCCTTCTCGGTAAACTTAAAGGCATTTGACAAAAGATTCTTAAGGATCTGATTAAGACGTTGCGCATCTGTTTCCATACTTGCAGGAAGCTTTTGATCAACATCGATAGTGAATCGCAAGTTTTTATTTTCTGAAATATGCTTGAAGGTTGTTTCCACGAAATTGGCGATCTCATGGAATTGTAACTTAACAAAGTCTGTTGAAATGTAACCAGATTCGATCTTGGACAAGTCAAGAATATCGTTGATCAATTGTATCAGGTCATCACCGCAACTATGAATTGTCTTTGCGTAGCTAACTTGCTTATCATTCAAATTACCATCATGGTTCTCGTATAATTGTTGAGCAAGGATCAATAATGAGTTCAACGGTGTACGCAACTCATGTGACATGTTTGCAAGGAACTCTGATTTATACTTTGAGGTCAATTGCAATTGCTCGGCTTTTTCTTCCAACGACAATCTTGCTTCTTCCACTTCCTTGTTCTTTGCTTCCACTTCTTCTTTTTGTTTTACAAGAAGGTGAGCTTTATCCTGCAACTCTTCATTTGTTCTTCTTAACTCATCTGTCAATGATTGTGATTGAACAAGCAAGCTTTCTGTTCTTGTGTTTGCTTCAATTGTATTTAAAACGATACCGATACTTTCGGTCAACTGGCTTAAGAAGTCAAGATGCGTTTCACTGAATGTATCGAATGAAGCTAACTCAATAACAGCTTTTATTTCTTTCTCAAACAATACGGGTAATACGATAAGATTTAAAGGCGAAGCTTTTCCGAGACCGGAACTGATCTTTGTATAGTTCTTTGGAACATTCGTTAATAAAATTCTTTCTTTTTCCAGGGCGCATTGTCCAACCAATCCCTCTCCTAATGCAAATTGCTTTTGTGTTTTTACTTCTTCACCAAAAGCATAGGCAGCAAACAAATTTAATTTTTGGTTTTTGAAATTCTCATCCTGTTCCAAAATGTAGAACATACCTTTCTGTGCATTCACCACTTGGGCAAGCTCTGAAAGAATACGGCGAGTTACAGTGTTCAGATCTTTTTGTCCCTGCAACATCTGTGTGAACTTTGCAAGGTTTGACTTTAACCAGTCCTGCTCTTGGTTACGCAATGTTGTTTGCTTCAGGTTTGCGATCATCTGGTTAATGGTATCTTTCAATTCTTCCACTTCACCTTTTGCTTCAACACGGATCATCTGCGTTAAGTCACCTTTTGTTACTGCTGATGCCACATCGGCAATGTTACGTACCTGTGTTGTTAGATTTTCTGCAAGCTGGTTTACGTTTTCAGTTAAGTTTTTCCAGATACCTGAGGCACCGGGCACACTTGCTTGTCCTCCCAATCTACCTTCAACACCAACTTCACGGGCAACGTTTGTTACCTGGTCAGCAAACACAGCCAGAGTATCGATCATTTCATTGATCGTATCGATTAACTGTGCAACTTCACCACGAGATACGATCGAAAGTTTTTGTTTTAAGTTACCAGTTGCAACCGAGGTTACTACTTTTGCAATACCACGCACCTGGTTGGTAAGGTTGGAGGCCATCATGTTCACAGAGTCGGTAAGATCCTTCCACGTACCGGCTACACCCTGTACTTCTGCCTGGCCACCAAGCTTACCTTCGGTACCTACCTCACGAGCCACCCTCGTCACTTCAAATGCAAATGAGTTCAACTGATCCACCATCGTATTGAT
>JBIOVR010000105.1:0-7141 GCA_044867875.1 Chitinophagaceae bacterium | reverse complement strand
TTAAAAAACATTTATAAAAAAATATCAAAATGAAAACAGCATTAGTATGTGGCGGAGGAGGGTTCATCGGGGGACACCTTATTAACCGCTTAAAAAAGGAAGGCTATTTTGTAAGAGGCGTGGATCTGAAGGAAAACGAGTATGGAAATGATAAAGCAGATGAATTTGTTATTGGAGATCTGCGGGATCCGTATGTTGCAGAAAAAATAGTGAAAGGAATGAATGAGGTTTATCAATTAGCGGCAGACATGGGTGGAGCAGGATATATTTTTACCGGAGATCATGATGCAGCAGTAATGCATAACTCGGCTTTATGTAATTTAAATGTACTTGATGCAGCAGAAAAAGCAGGCGTACAAAAAATATTTTACTCTTCATCTGCCTGCATGTATCCCGAATACAACCAGCTTGATCCGGACAATCCCAAATGCAGTGAAGACTCAGCATACCCTGCTGCGCCGGATAGCGAATATGGTTGGGAGAAACTTTTTAGTGAACGTCTTTATTTTGCATATCAGCGTAATACTAAAATAAAAGTAAAGGTTGCAAGGTTTCATAATATTTTTGGACCACAGGGAACCTGGACAGGTGGAAAAGAAAAAGCCCCGGCTGCCTTATGCAGGAAAGTGGCCGAATCAGAGAATGGATCATTCATTGAAGTATGGGGAGACGGTAAACAAACACGTTCATTTCTTTTTATTGATGAATGCGTGGAAGCAGTTCGTCGTTTAGTGGATTCTGAATTTTCAGGACCGGTGAATATTGGCTCAGAAGAAATGATCTCAATAAATGATTTTGCAAAAATGGTTATTGACATTAGCGGCAAGAACATTTCAATAAAA
This sequence comes from Chitinophagaceae bacterium, assembly GCA_044867875.1. Classification (GTDB taxonomy): domain Bacteria; phylum Bacteroidota; class Bacteroidia; order Chitinophagales; family Chitinophagaceae; genus VBAS01. The sequence continues at coordinate 6,299 of JBIOVR010000105.1, read as the reverse complement.
AATATCCCGGGTCCGACAGGAGTAAGAGGAAGAAACTCTGATAATAAATTGATCCGTGAAAAATTGGGATGGGAGCCAGGCCTTCCATTGCGCAAAGGGATGGAAATAACTTATAAGTGGATAAACCAGCAAGTACAACAAAAAGTTTCGATCATATAATTCTTTAAATAAACATTGTATGAAGATATTGGTGACTGGTGGTGCAGGATTTATTGGCAGTTCATTAAGTGAGTATTTATTAAATAATACAGACGCAGAAGTGGTGGTGGTGGATAATTATCTCACGGGTCGCTCACAAAACCTTCCCGTTTCTGATAGACTGCGTTTTATTAAAGCCGATGTAAATGATCTCAATGATATTGCATCAATTTTTCAAACTTTTGGATTTGATTATGTATTTCATTATGCCGCAGTAGTTGGCGTAAAAAGGACATTGGATAACCCGGTGTTAGTGCTGCATGACCTGGAGGGAATAAGAAATGTATTGACATTATGTAAAAACACAGGTGTTAAAAGAGTGTTTTACGCTTCATCATCTGAAGTGTATGGCGAACCTGTACATCTTCCTCAACATGAACATAACACACCGCTTAATTCAAGACTTCCTTATGCTGTTGTAAAAAATGCAGGAGAGTCTTTTTGCAGATCCTATTACCAGGAATACCATCTTGAGTATACCATTTTCCGTTTTTTTAATACCTATGGGCCAAAACAAAGCCCGGATTTCGTTGTATCAAGATTTATTGAAGCTGCCTTAAAAAATAAACCGCTCACTATTTACGGCGACGGCGGACAAACTAGAACGTTTTGCTATATAGATGACCATTTGGAAGCTACTGTAAATTGCCTGTTGCATAATAAATATATAGATGATGTAGTGAACATTGGTAATGATCAGGAAATATCAGTGTTGGAATTGGCCCGGGCAATTAAAAAGATCACTCAATCAAGATCTGAAATTGTACACCTTTCACCATTAACAGAAGGCGATATGACGCGGCGACAACCGGATATTAAGAAGATGCAAAATTTATTGAAGCGTTCTTTTATTTCATTGGAAGAGGGATTACAACGTATAATTGAGGCGAGAGTAAAAAGGTTAGAGCAACCAGTCTAAAATATTTTTATGAGCAAAACTGCATTGATCACCGGTGTAACTGGACAGGACGGAGCTTACCTTTCAGAATTTCTGTTGAGGAAAGGGTATATTGTTCATGGGATCAAGAGAAGAGCCTCTCTTTTTAACACAGACCGTATTGATCATCTTTACCAGGACCCACATGTTTCAAGGCGTAATTTTATAATTCATTACGGCGATCTTACTGACAGCACGAATCTTATAAGGATTATACAGGAAGCACAACCTGATGAAATATACAATCTTGGTGCAATGAGCCATGTGAAGGTAAGTTTTGATACTCCTGAGTACACTGCCAATGCTGATGGTATTGGCACATTACGTATCCTGGAAGCAGTTCGTTTGCTTGGGCTTGCACAAAAGACAAAAATATACCAGGCATCAACTTCTGAATTGTATGGATTAGTACAGGAAATTCCACAAACAGAAAAAACTCCTTTTTATCCACGTTCACCATATGGGATTTCAAAATTATTCGCTTATTGGACGACAGTAAATTACCGGGAAGCATATAATATGTTTGCGTGCAACGGTATTTTATTCAATCATGAAAGCCCTTTACGTGGAGAGACATTTGTGACAAGAAAAATTACAAGAGCTGCAGCGCAAATTGCTTTGGGAATGATACCAAAGTTATACGTTGGTAATCTAAACGCCAGCCGCGACTGGGGACATGCAAAGGATTATATAGAAGCAATGTGGATGATGCTTCAGCAAGAGGAACCGGAGGATTATGTAATTGCAACAGGCGTTACGACAACAGTTCGTGATTTTATACGTATGAGCTTTAAAGAGCTGGGTGTTGAACTTGAGTTTAAGGGAAAAGACAAAGAAGAGAAGGGATTTGTAAGATCATGTGATGATAGATTTAGTTTTAAAGCAGGACAAGAGATTATTGCAGTAGACCCAAGTTATTTTCGTCCTACGGAAGTTGACCTGCTTATTGGTGATGCTACAAAGGCAAAACAAAAACTTGGATGGCAACCAAAATATACCTTACAAGAAATGGTAAAGGAAATGGTAGCGTATGATCTTGAACTTTTCCGAAAACAAAAATTATTGCTGGAGGCTGGATTTCACGTTTTACCAATGCATGAATAATAATCTATCGTATTTGCAGCCAGACATGTAAAGCAAAATTTCTCTCAACGGTAAGTACTTAAAAAATTTAATTGAATGGCATTTGAAGTTTTTATAGAGCCCGGACGTGCCGAACGCAATTACTGGAAAGATCTCTGGCGCTACCGGGAATTGTTTTACATATTAAGCTGGCGTGACCTTAAGGTGCGGTACAAGCAAACTATCATTGGAGTTGCATGGAGTGTATTACGTCCATTATTAACAATGATGATATTTACGTTTGTGTTTGGTCAAATAGCAAAATTCACTGCACCTCCTGGTGTTGAATATGCTGTTTTAGTTTTTGCGGGTCTTTTGCCCTGGCAGTTTTTTGCTGCAGGTTTAACCGAAGCAAGCAACAGTTTAATTGGGAATGAAAGATTGATCTCCAAAGTTTATTTTCCAAGAATGATCATCCCTGCCGCTTCAGTGATAACCAGCCTTGTGGATTTTTTCATTTCACTCGGCCTGATGTTCTTGTTGTTAATATGGTATAGTACCGTTCCTTCTATCAATCTTGTTTTTCTTCCGTTGTTTATTATCATGGCATTTTTTGCCAGCTTTGGTATTGGGCTATGGCTTACTGCACTTAATTTAAAATACCGGGATTTTAAATACGTAGTTCCGTTCCTTGTTCAAATAGGTTTGTATCTGTCACCGGTTGGCTTTACTTCTGATAAGGCTTCGGCAATGATTCCCGAAAAGTTCAGGGTTCTTTACTATATAAATCCAATGGCGGGGGTGATCGATGGTTTTCGCTGGTGTTTTTTTGGAGATAAGACACCGATCTATTGGACAGGCATGTTCATTTCTCTTGTAGTAATAATTATTTTTTTACTTATTGGCATCCGCACTTTCAGAAAAATGGAAAAAAGTTTTGCTGACCTTATCTAGCCTGCTTATAAATGTCACTATCATTTGCCATCATTGGTTGCGGAAATATTGCAAAGCGTCATGCTGAACAAATACAAACTTTTGGGAAACTGGTGGCAGTTTGTGATATCATCTTATCCAAAGCAGAAGAGTTAGGAAAAAAATATAATGCCGGGATATTTTCTTCTATCGAAGAATTGTTTGCCAATAAAAAAGGAATTGATGTTGCTGTTATATGTACGCCAAATGGTTTGCATGCTGTTCATTCGATAACTTCATTACAGGCAGGCTGTCATGTATTATGTGAAAAACCAATGGCCATCAATTCTTCCGACTGCCTGGCGATGATAGAAGAAACGGAAAAGGCAGGGAAACATCTTTTTGTTGTAAAGCAAAACCGGTTTAATCCGCCGGTTGTTGCAGTAAAAAAACTGCTTGATGAAAAAAAACTTGGAGCTATTTATAGTATACAATTGAATTGTTTTTGGAACCGGGATGCAAGCTATTATGAAAATTCATGGAAAGGAACCTTGATGCTGGATGGCGGAACACTATTTACTCAATTCAGCCATTTTATTGATCTTCTTTACTGGATGATCGGAGATGTAAAACACGTAAAGACTTTTAAAAAGAATTTTGCTCATCAAAATATCATCGAATTTGAAGATACAGGTGTTGTGATCCTGGAATTTGAAAATGGAGTGATTGGAACTATCAACTATACAGTAAATGGTTTTCAAAAAAACATGGAAGGCTCCCTGACTATTTTTGGAGAAAAAGGAACGGTTAAGATCGGCGGACAATATTTAAACGTATTGGAATACCAGCAAATACAAGATCATGTCATTCCCTCATTGCCTGGAGGTAATAAAGCAAATGAATATGGGTTTTACCAGGGTTCAATGAGTAATCACGATAAAGTATATCAAAACCTTATTGATGTAATTAAGAATAATGCAGCTATGGCTGCGAATAGCAACGACGGATTAAAAACGGTGCAGATCATTGAAAAAATTTATGCAGCTGCTGAGAATTTAGAATAATGGGAACGCCAGTTATTAAACATAGTGAAATAAGAGATGTTGAGTTCGGTGAAAATATAACCATCGTGGATCCCGTGAACATTTACGAATGCAAAATTGGCGATAATAGTTTCATAGGACCATTTGTCGAGATTCAGAAAGGCGTTGAAGTTGGAAGCAACTGTAAGATCCAGTCACATTGCTTTATTTGTGAACTGGTGACCATAGGAAATAATTGTTTTATAGGACATGGAGTGATGTTTATAAATGATACGATGAAAAAAGGTCCGGCAAATGGCGATCGATCTATATGGAAGAAAACAATCATTGGCGATAATGTATCGATTGGCTCCAACGCAACAATTTTACCAATAGAGATCTGTAATGATGTTGTGATCGGCGCTGGTGCTGTGGTTACAAAAACTATTTTAGAACCAGGAACATACGCAGGCAATCCTGCAAAAAAAATTTAGTATTCATGTCTGAAACAGTAATAAAAGTAGAAGGGCTCGGTAAAAAATATATCATTGGCCACCAGGGGAAGGGAGGGTATAAAACTTTCCGTGATCAAATAGGAGACAACTTTAAAACTGTTTTTTCCAAAACGAAAAAGATGTTGTCGGGACAGATGGTGGTGGAAGGCGATGAAATGGAAGAATTCTGGGCACTAAAGGATGTCAGTTTCGAGGTGAAACAAGGAGAAGCACTCGGTATTATCGGTCGCAATGGTGCCGGAAAGAGCACATTGCTAAAAATTTTGAGCCGCATTACTGAACCTACTACAGGTAAAGTGATCTTGAAAGGACGTGTAGCAAGTTTATTGGAAGTAGGTACAGGATTTCATCCTGAATTGACTGGCCGGGAAAATATTTTTCTTAATGGCGCAATCCTGGGCATGAGCCAGGCGGAAATAAAAAGAAAATTCGATGAGATAGTTGATTTTTCAGGAGTAGAAAAATTTTTAGACACTCCGGTAAAAAGATATAGCAGTGGCATGTATGTACGGCTGGCGTTTTCTGTTGCAGCACATTTAGAACCAGAAATTCTTGTGGTGGATGAAGTGCTTGCAGTAGGGGACGCGGAATTTCAAAAAAAGTGCCTGGGGAAGATGAAGGATGTAAGTACAAATGAAGGCCGGACAGTATTATTTGTCAGCCATAATATGGGAACGATTCTTCAATTGTGTCAAAGTTGTATTTTACTTCAAAATGGAATGGTTGAATCTATAGGCAAACCCCAAACAATTATTGAAGATTATTATAATAATAAAAGTTCAATCAGTTATTCAAATAATAATTCTACGGCAGATATATATTTAAAGAAAGCCGAAACGGTAGATGAGAATGGAAATCCGCAAGTAAATTTTGCGCACAATGATGATATTATAATAAGATTGGTTATCGGAATAAACAAATACGTGAATTATCAAAATATCGGTATTTGTTTATTGCGCCAGGATAAAAAAAGGGTATTTACAGTGAATAAAGCGTTATCTGACTTTTATGAAAATGGAAGTTCTGAAATAACAGTGGATTTTATTATTTCAGGCGCACTGATTGCGCCTATGGAATATTCTTTCCTTGTAGCATTGAATACTCGCACCGGAACAATCACTTATGATTACCAGGATGATATTTGTCCAATAAAGGTTTATGATGATGGAACTAGTTTTTCTTTTGCAGAAGGGATGGATTACGGATGCATTATATTAAAGGATAAATGGAACATTATAAAAAAATAAAATATCAATGTACACTGAAATTGAAAAATGCCGGATAAGTGGAAGTAAAAATTTAATTACTGTTTTATCACTTGGCGAGCAATACTTGACAGGAGTTTTCCCTAAAAAGAAAGAGGAAACAATTACAAAAGGCCCACTGGATTTGGTATGGTGCCCTGATAGCGGCTTGTTACAAATGAAGCAGTCTTATAGTTTAGATGAAATGTACGGTGACAATTATGGTTATCGCTCCGGTCTAAATGCGTTTATGGTACGTCATTTAACCAATAAGATCCATATGTTGGAAAGAATGGTTCAGTTAAAAGAAGATGACCTTGTTATTGATATTGGCAGCAACGACGCTACATCTTTAAAGGCTTACCGCGGCAAGCATAAAAAAGTCGGGATCGATCCTACAGGAAAAAAA
>JBIOVR010000104.1:0-9064 GCA_044867875.1 Chitinophagaceae bacterium | reverse complement strand
TGTTCTCAGTGTGTTGTTATGAGTTCAGGATCCTTTCTAATTTTAAGAAAGTTCCTTTCCACCCTATTAAGTAATTATGTGCTGAGTCCCATCCAAGATTTTTGTGCTCAAAGGTCATTACAATGCTATCGTTTAGTGAATCAAGTAATATGTTGACTAGTGATTCAACTCCCGGTTCATTTTCCCATTCCCATGTAAATGAAAGTTGCCTGAACATTTCTACGATAAGGTACTTACCCATGCATGTATGCACAGTTCCATCTCCATCTTTAAAAGTTATTTCATAAGATCCGCCTTGTTCTACATTCATTTTTGCGCTCAGGCCTTTGCCATTTGGATCCGAGCCGAACCATTTTAATATAAACTCCGGCTCAGTCCATGCTTTCCAAACTTTTTCCCTTGTTGTATTAAAATATGTTTCGATCCTTACAGCATCATCATCCATTTGATCTCATTTAGTAGTTACTTTAAACTTTAACCCGAATATTCATTATCCCTTTTTTCTTTCATTGCTTTTCGATGTTCTTCCGTTGCTCTTAATTCTATTCGTCTTATTTTACCGCTGATCGTTTTAGGAAGTTCAGTAATAAATTCCAGAAGCCGTGGAACTTTATAGGGCGCCAAATGTTTTCTGCAATAATGGAAAATTTTATCAGAGAGTTCTTTTGTTCCATCCACACCAGGAACAAGCACAACAAACGCTTTTACTTCCTGTCCTTTGATCGGATGCGGACTTCCAACAACTGCAGATTCTAATACTTCGTCTATCTCAAGCAATGCACTTTCTATTTCAAAAGGGCCAATGCGATAATCAGATGATTTGATCACATCGTCATCCCTGCCAACAAACCAATAGTAACCGTCTTCATCTTTATAAGCTTTATCGCCGGTGTAATAAAGCCCGTGCTTGAAAAATTGTTTTTGCTTTTCCTCATCACCAATATATGATTTGAAAATCCCGCTGAAACGATCAGGGTGCAAGCGAACGGCGATCTGCCCCGTTTCATGAACAGGCAATTCATTTCCTTCCGCATCCGCGATCAGCATATCATAAATAAAAGTTGGTTTACCCATGGAACCAAATCTGACCTTGCTTCCCGGCAGATTACAGATCATACAAGTGCTTTCTGTTTGCCCATAACCATCACGTATCTCAATACCAGTTCCGTCTTTCCAAATTTTTATAACTTCTGCATTCAACGGCTCGCCAGCACTCACACATTCACGCAATGAAAATTTGTAGTCACTTAAATTTTCATTGATCAACATTCGCAATGCTGTGGGAGGTGCACAAAGAGTTGTTACTTTATGATCCTGGATAACTTTTAGATAGCTGCCCGCTACAAATCTTCCTTTCGGAACATAAGCAAAAGCTGTAGCACCGACATTCAGCGGAGCAAACACACAACTCCATGCAAATTTTGCCCATCCGGGTTGTGAAATATTAAAATGTTTATCTCCTGCTTTTAACCCGATCCATGCAGCCGTTGTTAAATGTCCTAAAGGATAACTCGATTGAGTATGTACAGCAACCTTTGGCATTCCTGTAGTGCCGGAAGTAAAGAACCAAAACAAGTGATCATCTTTATTTGTATCTGCTGCGATCGCTTCTTTTTCTTCTTTATCAATTACATTATAAAATATCCATCCATCTTTTTCTCCATCCAATAACAATCTCACTTTCACAGGATGATCGTATTGTAATAAAGCCTGCTCTAGTTTTTGTGCATTATCCTTATCAGCGATAATAACCTTCGGAGATGCTTTTTGAAAACGATAAACGATATCATTTACAGTAAGTATGCTTGCCGCAGGAATTAAAATAAGCCCACCCTTGATCGCTGCTAAATAACTTATCCATAAGCCTTCACTCAAACCGCACATGATAAATATCTCGTCTCCCTGTTGTACGTTTTGCTTCCGCAAAAAATTTAATAGCTGGTTACATTTTTCTGATCCTTGTTTATATGTAAGTGTCGCGGCTACCGATGAATTGTCTGTAACTAACTCAATCATGTTGCGGTCAGCATGCTGCAGAACAATTAAAGGCTCAAATACATCACGAACCCAATTAAATTTTTCGGGAACTTCAATTGATGATGCATTCAGTTTGTTATATTCATTTTGTTCTATGATCGAGATAATTTCGGTAAAAGATTTTTGGAATTGATTGAGCATAGTGATCGAGTGTTTGAAAAATATATTGTGTCTTTGCTCAACTAAAGTTAATGACAAATTGGATTTACTTAGCAGACTCCGGACTTGTAAAGACTTACTCGATAATTATCTTCTCTGTTTTTATTCCATCATCTATATGCAATTGAACAATGTAAATGCCTTTCGAAAATTGAGGAATAGAGATAGCTGTTGTTCCTGTAAATGCATTCAGTTCTTTTTGAAACATGATTGCCCCATTGGTACTTATGATCTGTAACCTGTGTAGAGGCGTTTCGGTTTGAATATTCAATATTCCATTACTGATAAAGGTGGGATATATTTTGATCCCGTTTTTTCGGGATGAAAGCCTGATAATGGATGAATAAGCAATTTGTCTGTCATCATCTTCAATAGCAAGCCTGTAATACAGATCAGAGCTGGTATTAATATGATGCTGAAAAGAATAATTATTTCCATTTGGATCTCTGCTCGCAATTACAATTCCTGCGTTTTGAAAATTACTTGCAGTAGTACTGAATTCAATTTTGAATCTTGCTGTATTTTGTTCTGTTGCTGTTTTCCAACTTAATTCGGAAATATTATCATTTCTCTTTCCGGAAAAACTTATCAGTTTAACAGGCAGGGCACCTGTAATGATCACTTTATACAGATCATCTGAAAATTGTGAGATCGCATAGAGAGTGCCATCTGGAGCTTCACCAAAACTTGATATTCCTGTTTGTCCTCCTATTTGTGTGAACCATGTACCACCAGGACTTCTGCGGAAAATTCTTCCAGTATAGTAATCTGTTGCAATGTACCAACCTTGCAAGGCAGAAATTTCAGTACCTCTGTAAACAAATCCACCTACGACTGCTTGCCCTTCTGCATTTGCATAAACGTGAGAAGGGAAAGTAATTGATCCAGCGGCCGGGCAATCAGCAGTTATTTCGTATGTCACATTTCCTTCATAGCAATCCCAGCCAAAATTCAACCCGCTTGATCCGGAAGGTTTAAAACTGATCTCTTCCCACGCACCTTGTCCCACGTCGCCGATCCATGCATCACCTGTATTTTTATCAAAACTCCAGCGGAAAGGATTTCTCAATCCGATATCAACAATAGTTGGTGTGATTGGAATAGCTGCATTCACATCTATCCTTAATAATTTACCAAGAAGTGAAGATGGATTCTGTGCATTCTCACCGGGATCACCAGTGCCTCCGCCATCGCCGGTTGTTAAATATAAAAATCCATCTGAGCCAAAATTCAGATCTCCGCCATTGTGATTACTTTGAGATGAATGCTCAATAGGAGTGATCAGAACAGTTCCACCAGCTGGATCAATGGCGTTTGGATCTAATGGATCAGTCCTGTATCGGGCAACAGTAAGGTCGCCATCAGAATTGCGGGTGTAATACACAAAAAAATCTCTGTTAGTGGTTCCATTGTAAGAAGGATGGAATGTCATGCTTAGGAGACCTCGTTCGCCTCCGGTACTAATAACAGAGGAGAGGTTTACAAAGTCTGAAAATGATGATCCATTCCATAGGCGGATCAATCCATTTTGTTGTGCAACGAATATTCTTGTACTTCCGTTTGCAGGACTCGCATTGGGAGGGATCGCTATATCGATCGGATCGGTAAGACCTGCATCAACAATAGTTTGATAACCAATCTGGCTATTTGCTCTGTAATTAAATAAAACCAGGAACATGAGAACCATAGCTATATCAGAAACTTTGCTCATAAAGGTTAAGGTTGAATTTACGTTCGCACAAATTCAATGCCCAATCCCTTGCCTGAAAAACATTAGTCATTGTAAAATGCAAATGATATAACTCTAAAAGCACTTTTATCAAAATCGTTAGTGAGCAAGTTTCGGGTTGCCTGGTCTCATATGGATTTCGAATTTTACAGTACAAAATTTAGTACAATGAGCAAATTCAAAATTGTTCCTTTAACCAAGGAATATGCGGCAAAGATCCGCAATGAAAGAAAAGATGATTTCGGCAATGAAGTACTTGAACAAATTGCTATCGGGAAAGGCCCCTGCAGGATATCACTAAAGCCCTTTAAAGTAGGAGAAGATACAAGGCTTCTGTTTTCACACAGTCCATTTACAGAGCAGAATATATTTAACCAACCTGGTCCGATCTTTATAAGTAAGGATGAAGTGGAACCATACAGCGATGTTCACCGTTTTCCATTGGATTTAAAAAATAATAAGGAAAGTTTTCCCTTGTCATTGATCGGGTATGATAAGAAACAGGAAATGATTTTTACTCAGCTTGTCGGCAATAATGATGTAGACTTGTTAATTGAAGAAATATTTGAAGAGTATCCTAAAGTGGAATACTTGCATGTCAGGAATTCTAAAGCTTGTTGCTATATCTGCAAGGTGGAAAGATGTAATGAATGAAGATTTGCATTCAGACCGTATAAAAATATATTCATTAGTTAGTCATTTTCATCTTCGACAAATCAATACTCAATCCAATAGATGTATTTAAATTTCTTGCTTCAAGATTTGTGAGATTACTAAATGGCTCTGAGCAAAGTGTAAAGCCACCATCTATATGGATCCAATTTATTTTATTAAAGGTTAGTTGCATGTTCCATGTTGCTTCAAATAAACTAAGCGTTTTCCCTGTTAATATATCAAGATCAAAGTATTCTAATTCAGCAGGTGTATAAGAAGTTGAGACATCACCATAATGCACCCATGAAACTTTACCAATTATGCCGGTACGGAAATTCTTACCAGGAAAAAAATTTATCGAAGGTTGTATATACCATTTACTCATGTCGCTACTATAATAACGACTATAATTAATGTTGTTATCAAATCCATTATCAGTAAAAGAAAATTTTCCAAACCCAATTCCTCCAAATATGTTAAACATTATCTTTTTGTCGTTTGTGATTGGTGTAAAATATCCAGCACCAAAATTTGTAAGATTACGATCATACCTGATGACAGAGTTGTCGAAAAGGTTCCTGTCATAATCATCATAAGCATCTTTTTCATTTCTTTTAAAATAATCGGCGGTTAATGCAAAATGGTCACCCACTGCATATGCTGCTTGCAGATCTAGACCATCATTATATCCCTGCTGTAGGTCATTTTCATCGGCAGCCGTAGAATAGTAGGCGGCAATTTTCGATTCTCCCTTTTCTCTGAAATAAGGATTGTTTGGCGGTGCTGGCGAATAAATAAAACGGGGAGTTCGGCAGGAGATCAGTGCTATGTTTATTGCAAATAAACCGATCAGGATTTTAGTTTTCATATAAATTAATATAGGTTGGCAAATATGGCGAAATAGAAAATCAAAATAAAAAAAATCCCCGACTTAGCCGGGGACTGAACTATAATCTTGAATATTAGTTTATCTAAGAAATAAGATCTCTCTATACTTTGGCAAATACCACTCACGATCATCAACAAGCAGTTCAATTTTGTCAACATGATAACGTATATCATCAAAGAAGGCATCTTTTACCTGGCTTTGGTAAGCGATAGCCTTTGTTCTTGTGCCATTCATGTTATTACATATTTTTCTAGCCTCGATCATTTTTTCTACCAATTCGCCTGTCTTGCTAATATGCTCGGATATTTTTTCCAGTATCTGTTTTTGATTTGCGAACGCAGATTCTTTCAATCCTGATTCTTTCAATCCTTTAATATTATTCGCCAACAAATTCTGATAACGAATGGCAGCAGGTAAAACATGGCTTGTTGCCAATTCACCCATGATGCGGCTTTCTATTTGTACTTTCTTAATATATTTTTCTAATTCTATTTCATGTCTTGCTTCCAATTCTCCATGAGTGTAGACATCATTGCTTTCGAAAAGTTTTTTTGCCTTGTCAGTTACCATTGCATCCAAAGCAAGCGGTGTGGTCTTTACATTAGGTAAGCCTCTTTTCTCAGCTTCTTTTTGCCATGCTTCGCTATAGCCATCGCCTTCAAACAAAACTTTTTCACTTGCAACAATGTATTGGCGTAACACATGCATGATAGCGATCTCTTTTTTATCGCCTTTTTCAATGTGTGCATCCACTTCCGATTTGAATTTTTTCAGCGTATCAGCCATGATAGTATTCAGTACTGTCATTGCATTAGCACAATTTGCCGAAGAACCAACCGCACGGAATTCAAATTTATTTCCTGTAAATGCAAACGGGGATGTTCTGTTCCTGTCCGTATTATCAAGTAAAAGTTCAGGAATGCTTTTGTGAATGTCAATCTTCAACATGCTTTCATCTGTCTCATCCATTTTCGCCGTTACTCTTTCTTTGAATTCGTTTAAAACTTTTGTGAGGTACTCGCCAATGAAAACTGAAATGATCGCTGGTGGCGCTTCATTAGCGCCAAGACGATGATCATTCGGGGCCGATGCAATTGATGCCCTCAATACATCAGCATAATCATTAACGGCCTTAATTGTATTTACAAAGAATGTGAGAAACATCAGATTTGTCTTTGGCGTTTTACCAGGAGCTAAAAGATTTACACCTGTATCGGTCGCCATACTCCAGTTATTATGTTTGCCGCTACCATTTATACCAGCAAATGGTTTCTCATGCAGCAAGACTCTCAACTTGTGACGACGGGCAACCCGATCCATTACATCCATCAATAATGAGTTATGGTCAACACCGACACTTACTTCTTCAAAGATGGGAGCACACTCATATTGTGCAGGCGCCACTTCATTATGTCTTGTACGAAGAGGAATGCCCAATTTGTATCCTTCGTTTTCATAGTCACGCATAAAAGCATAAACTCTTTCAGGAATAGAACCGAAATAATGATCTTCTAATTGTTGACCCTTTGCAGAGCTATGACCATAAACAGTTCTTCCGCACATCACCAGGTCCGGACGGGCATTATAGAGTCCTTCATCGATTACAAAATATTCTTGTTCCCAACCAAGGGTTGCAGTAACACGGGTTACATTTCTATCAAAATAATTACAAACATCAACTGCAGATTTATTCAATGCCTCCAAAGCTTTTAATAACGGCGCTTTGTAGTCAAGTGATTCACCAGTATAGGAAACGAAGATGGTAGGGATACACAGTGTTTTTCCATTACCGATCTCCATTATAAATGCAGGAGATGAAGGGTCCCATGCCGTGTAACCTCTAGCTTCAAATGTTGCACGCAATCCGCCGCTTGGAAAAGAGGATGCATCAGGTTCTTGTTGTATCAATGCATCACCTTCAAATTGTTCGATCGGAGTGCCATCACTTTTTATTGTAAAAAATGAATCATGTTTTTCAGCAGTAGTTCCTGTTAAAGGTTGGAACCAGTGTGTGAAGTGAGTTACACCTTTCCCTTCTGCCCATGAGCGAATGCCGCTTGCAATCTGGTTGGCCATTGAACGATCAATCTTTTGTCCGGCCCTTATTGAACCGACAAGACTTTTATAAGCCTCATCACTTAAAAATTCCCTTGCTGTTTTTACTGTAAAAACACTTTCACCAAAAATGGCTGTTATCCTGGTGGGATTTTCTACCTGTACTTCTTGCGAAGAAGATAGATTGTTGATAGCGTTAAATCGTAATGACATGATATTTTTTTCTTTTTTTAATTGATCTCAAATATAAAAGGTAAGCCCTGTTTAAAAGCTTACCTTAAAATTTGGTGAATAAATATTTATTGACCCTTTTTATTAAGCAACTTTCTTTTGTTCTGTTGTCAAACTCAAATTAGCTTCAGCAATTTTTACAGTTTTAATAATACGTGCAGCTACTTTATAAGGATCAGCAGCGCTATTCGGACGACGATCTTCCAACCAGCCTTTCCATCCTTTTTCTACTGTACCGATAGGAATGCGGATGGAGGCACCACGATCTGAAACACCAAACTTGAAATCAGTGATTGCAGCTGTTTCATGTTTACCGGTAAGACGCAGATGATTGTCTGGTCCATAAACTTCAATATGCTCTTTCACAAATGGTCTGAAGCCTTCGCAGATTTGTTCGTATATATCTTTACTTCCACAAGTTCTCAATAATTCATTGGAGAAATTTGCATGCATGCCACTTCCGTTCCAATCAAGATTACCAAGAGGTTTGCAATGCCAGTTGATAGCGATACCATATTTTTCTCCGATCCTTTCTAATAAATAACGAGCAACCCAAACCTGGTCGCCAGCTGCTTTTGCACCTTTTGCGAAGATCTGGAACTCCCATTGTCCAGTTGCTACTTCAGCATTGATGCCTTCAACATTTAAACCGGCTTCAAGGCACGCATCAAGATGTTCCTCTACCATTGCACGACCAAATGCATTTGATGCACCTACTGAACAGTAATAGGGACCTTGTGGCCCGGGGAAACCTCCTTCAGGAAATCCGATAGGTTTATTTGTTGCAGGATCCCACAAAAAGTACTCTTGCTCAAATCCAAACCAGAAATCATTGTCATCATCTTCAATTGTCGCTCTTCCGTTTGATTCATGAGCGGCGCCACCAGGACTTAAAACTTCACACATTACGAGATAAGCATTTTTCCTTTGAGGGTCTTTCGCAATGAATACCGGTTTTAATAAACAATCAGATGATCCACCCGGAGCTTGTTCAGTTGATGAACCGTCAAAGCACCAAATCGGGCAATCTTCCAACTTGCCACTGAAGTTTTTTTCGATCTTAGTTTTACTTCTGAGGCTTTGAATTGGCTTGTATCCATCCAGCCAGATGTATTCTAGTTTTGATGACACCATAACAATTGCATTTAAATTTTAATAAAGGGGTTCAAATGCAAAAAAAAGCATATTGAAGAATAAAACCAATAATTTTTGGAACTGGGATCGATTTTTAGGGTAAAATGTGGAAAATTTTGTCAAAAAACAGGTAACTATACCAAGAGGAGTGGAATATAATTAGGTTTCAGAAACAT